>JAPHSB010000118.1 GCA_026193295.1 Lysobacterales bacterium | reverse complement strand
GTCAACGGCGCCGGCAAGACCACCACCATCGGCAAGCTGGCGCAACGCTTCAAGGAAGACGGTCTTAGCGTGATGCTGGCCGCCGGTGACACCTTTCGGGCAGCTGCGGTCGAGCAGCTCAAGTCCTGGGGCGACCGCAACGGCGTGCCGGTCGTGGCGCAAGCGCCCGGGGCCGATTCGGCCGCGGTGATCTTCGACGCCCTGCAGTCGGCCAAGGCCCGCAACATCGATGTATTGATTGCCGATACCGCCGGCCGCCTGCACACGCAGCACAACCTGATGGAAGAGTTGAAGAAAATCCACCGCGTGATGAGCCGTATCGACGAAACGGCGCCGCATGAAACCATGCTGGTGGTTGACGCCGGCACCGGCCAGAACGCGCTCAACCAGGCCCGCGAGTTCAACCAGGCCGTCGGCCTGACCGGCATCACCCTGACCAAGCTGGACGGCACGGCGCGCGGTGGCGTGCTGTTCGGCATTGCCCACGAACTGGGCCTGCCGATCCGCTTCATCGGCGTCGGCGAGGCGGCGAAAGACCTGCGGCCCTTCGACGCCGGCACCTTCATCAACGCGATTTTGCCAATCGACTGATGCCGCGCAAGAGAACCCCGCCCTTCGCCCAGCGCCTGCTGGCCTGGTGGGACCAGCACGGCCGCCACGACCTGCCCTGGCAGCACCCGCGCACGCCCTACCGCGTGTGGGTCTCCGAGATCATGCTGCAGCAGACCCAGGTCGGGACCGTGATCCCGTATTTCGAGCGCTGGATGCGCGACTTCCCTGACGTGCCTTCGCTTGCGGCAGCGCCGCTGGACGACGTCCTGTCGCATTGGTCCGGCCTCGGCTACTACGCGCGGGCCCGCAACCTGCACTCGGCAGCGATCCAGTGCATGGAAGAGCATGGCGGCAACCTGCCTCGCGGCGCCGAGGCGCTCAGCGCCCTGCCCGGCATCGGCCTGAGCACCGCCAACGCCATCGTCTCGCAATCGACGGATCTGCCGGCGGCCGTGCTCGATGGCAATGTGCGGCGCGTGCTGGCCCGTCACGCAGCGGTGGAAGGCTGGACCGGCCAGGCCACGGTGCAGAAACGGCTGTGGATGGAGGCCGAGAACCGACTTCCGGCTGAGCGCGGCGCCGATTACACACAGGCCGCCATGGATCTCGGCGCCATGCTCTGCACCCGCTCGAAGCCGGGCTGCGGCCATTGCCCCGTGCGCGCCGACTGCCAGGCCCGTCTGAGGGGCCTGGTGGGCCAACTGCCGACGCCCAAGCCCGCCACCAAGGTCAGCGACAAAACGGTGCACATGTTGATCCTGCGCGACAGCGAAGGCCGCGTGTTGCTGGAAAGGCGTCCGCCCGCGGGGGTTTGGGGCGGCCTGTGGTGCCTGCCGGACGGCGACAGCATCGAGGCCATCGAGCGCCGCCTGGGCTCGGCGGTTACGCAGGCATCCCCTCTGCCCGGCCTGGAACATCGTCTCAGCCATATCCGCATGACGATCTGCCCGGCGCT
This sequence comes from Lysobacterales bacterium, assembly GCA_026193295.1. Classification (GTDB taxonomy): domain Bacteria; phylum Pseudomonadota; class Gammaproteobacteria; order Xanthomonadales; family SZUA-36; genus CALKKN01. The sequence goes on along the minus strand of JAPHSB010000118.1, from coordinate 5,530 downwards.
GGCTGACGCGGTCAAACCGACACAGGTACAATGCCCCGCATCCCGTGGCTGGTTCGAACGCCGGCAACTGCCACAACTCGGCCTGCCCAAACCGGTCACGGACCTGTTGAACCGCCTGCATGACGGAGAATTCGATTGAGCCGAAAAGTACATTGCCAAATACTGGGCGAAGAACTCGATGGGTTGGCCTTCCAGCCTTATCCCGGTGAACTGGGCAAACGAATCTACGAAAACATCTCGCAACAGGCCTGGCAGAAGTGGCTGGCACTGCAGACCATGCTGATCAACGAGAACCGCCTGTCGCCGATCAACCCCGAGCACCGCAAATATCTCGAGGGCGAAATGGAGAAGTACTTCTTCGGCGAGGGCGCGGCTGCGCCGGAGGGTTATGTCCCGCCTGAAGATAACGGCGACTGACCGTGCGCGCGTTCGAATGGCTGCCCTCGCTGATCGCCACCCTGGCCGCCTTCGGCCTGGGCGGCCTGTGGTACTCACCCTACCTGTTCGGCAAGGCCTGGCAGAGGGAAGCCGGTCTCAGTGACGAGCAGCTGCGCGGGGCGAACAAGCTTCGCATCTTCGGCCTCAGCTTCGTCCTGTGCCTGGTCGCCGCCATCGCCTTCTCGATGGTCATCACGCCCGAAGCCAGCTTCTTCATGGCGTTTCATTCCGGGGTCGGCGTCGGCCTGTTCTGGGTCGCCACCTCGTTTGGCGTGAACTACCTGTTCGAGCTCAAGAGTTTCAAACTGTGGCTGATCAACGCCGGCTACCACACCCTGCAATTCACGCTGTATGGCCTGATCTTCGGCCTGATGTAAGGTCGGCAAAAGATCGCGAACAAGGTTCGCTCCTACAAACCCGCCCCATTCCGGCCGTAGGACCGAATTCATTCGGGATATGTCTGCCGTGAAGGTGTGGCTTGTTTGAGGACCGACAACGCCTTACCGCCGGTTGACTTTGCAGGCCCCAAAAGGTTTAATACCGCGCCTGCTGCGAGCACAAATGCGAGCAGCTGACCCCAAGATCTTTGATCGACTGATTTTGCCGTAGCGAGGCTGATTGATGCCAGTCCGGTTGGTGAAAGACTTGAGGAAGATAGTGCAGGCTATCTGACGAAAGGATTTCGCCGCATGGGCTGGTATCAGCCAGCCACAGCAGGCAAAATCAGTCGATCAGAGATCTCAATGCCCAGGTAGCTCAGTTGGTAGAGCAGAGGACTGAAAATCCTCGTGTCGGTGGTTCGATTCCGCCCCTGGGCACCACTCCCAAACGCCCAAGAAGCCCGGTGCAGCTTTGCTGCGCAGCCCATATGACTGGCCTGTGCCAGCAGCGACGCGATCGGTGCGCGCACTCATTGCCGTCGCCACGGTCGCTTTCGCTGACAATGTGTTCTTTTTGTTCCTCTTTGGTGTCATGCCATTCTCCCCGCCGCCCCCCCGCGGGGATACGCTGGCTTGGCGATGAGAGGAGCTCAATTAGACATAGCAGATGAAGGCAGGTCTGCAAGCCGGTGCCGCATTACGAGCACTCGGCCAAGCCGCGTTCCAAGGACGACACGATGCCATGGACGATGGCAAGACGCTTTATTTCCTCAACGAGGACAGCCTTCTCACCGGCACGCCCGCCCTGAGACCCCAGGTCAAGGAATTTTGAGACTCGACGCCTAACAGCCCGCAACCCGGGTATCTGATAATGCCGGGTTAATCGCCATATTGGAGACCTGCCCGATGCCCCAAGTCGAGTTCCACCGCGACCAGATCTTCTATCGTCTTCCCCAGGCGCTGTGCCAGACGCTGCTCGACAGCGGCGAAACCCGGTCTGTCCCCGCCGGTAGCATCATCCTGAAGGAAGGCGACCAGCTGCACCACCTGTACATCGTGCTCGAGGGGCGCGCGGAAGCCTTCCTGCCGAAGACGGAATCCCGGATAACATCGGTGCGCCTGAGCGAACTCGGCCCCGGCGATTGTTTCGGTGAATACGCCTTCGTCGACCAGCAGCCCGCTTCCGCAAGCATCCGGGTGCTGACGGACGCCGAGGTGTTCTGTATCGGCTACGATGCGCTGCGCGCGCTGCTCGACGGTCACCCCGCCGTCGCTTCCGTCATCTACCAGAACCTGCTGCACATCCTGGTGCGGCGGCTGCGGATGACCAACGCCGAGCTTGACCTGTTCACGCTGCCGTTTGCCGGTGAAACCTCCAGCAGCCGGACTTCACGGCCTGCGGCCGCGCACCCGCTGCGTGACCGCAACGACGTGCCGCAGGATCGCCCGGCGGACGTCGGAAAGTTGCTGGAGCAGTTTTTTGCAGCGATCGAGAATCGCGACATGGGCCAGTTGCCGCTGGGAGACGGGGCCACTTACCGCGGGAACATGCTGCCAGAGGCGGCTGAAGGCGCCGATGCCGTCAGGAAGTACATGTCCGAGACCGCGCCGTTCATCAAGTCCTTTCGCGTTGAAGATGCCGTGGTCGAAAATCGGTCGGCTGCCGTTCTGGTGCGTTACGAAGCGATCAACGACGTGCACTTCGAGGGCTGCTATTTCATGGATTTCGATAGCGATCAGATCGTACGAATTCGGACGGTATTCGATTCACTACCCTTGATGAAGGGCGGCTTCGGGAACTGACGCCAGGACTTGGCGCGTCACGAAACCGGGTTCGAGGCCCGGCTCAGCCAATCGGTATAGGACGAGAAGGCCTCGACCCCGCGAATCATTGCCGCCACCGCGGGTACGTCCTGTCCAAGATCCCTGCCCAGCACTTCCGATGGGCGCAATCCGAACTGCTGGCGGAACTTGCGGCTGAAGGAACTGGGCTCGTTGAAGCGCCAGGACGCCGCGATTTCGGCCACCCCGACCCGGGCCGGGTCGGCGAGGCGGAGGTCGGCGTATACGCGCTCGAGGCGCATGCGGCTGAGATAGGCCTTGACACCGCCGTGCGGTTTGAACAGGCGAAAAACCGTGCTGCGCGAGACGTGAAACTGGCGGCAAAGATCCTCCGTACCCACGTTGCCGCGCAGCCGTGCGGCCAGAAACTGCTCCATCGCGCGCAGTGTCGCGGGACGCTCGTCGCTGTCCAGACCACTCATCAAACCGTCCAGGAAGCCGAGAAAGGCGCCACAGAGCAGCTCCGCCTTGCCCAGCGAGACACTGGAGAAGGATCCGAGCAGTTCCAGCCACAGCTTGAGCAGCATGCCGGCCCCCGGATCGTCCATCGGCCACTCCAGCACGGGGCTTTGCCGGCTCAGCGTGGCACTGGCCGCCAGTCGATGCCGTGGTATGACGATGGTGTGCATGTGCATTTCCGTGGCCTTGGAATCGAAGGGATACGCCCAGTCGCGCAGGTAGATGTGGCCCGGAAGCAGGCGCACGATGCCGTGGTCCATCGTCAGCAGTTCCTCCCCGGCAAGTTGGGCCTGCAGGGTCAGGAAATCCCGGTCCCTTCCGCTTGTGTGCGCGGCGCGGCGCTGGAACCGGGCCGGGCTGAACGCCACCTCGTTGAACACGAGGTCGCCCACCTGGTGGCCAATCGCCTCGGCCCGAAAGTCACTGGCTGCGCCCAGCGCCCAGGTGTCGTACAAGGCCGCGGTCATGTGCCGGAACGCGGGCAGGCGATCATCCGGAGGAAAGTCCCGGTAATTGAACTGTGCGCTGGATACCTGTTGCATCGCTGCTTCGGGAGCCGATTCTGAGGCCTGTGGTCTAGCTGTTTGTTTTCATAAATTACTAATTCAATTTGTTTTTATACCTGATGAGATTACAAGTCAATGAATATTGAGACCTGGAGTCTACCGGCTTGACACGCATTTATGAGAATGTGACTTCCTTGTGAAGGGGTCGAGTGGCCTATTGCACGACATGTAAACGGGGAGAGTATTGAAGTGAAAAACGCCAGAAAAATTATTGCATTGTGTTGGGGCCTTGTTCTGTCGGCGCCCCTGGTCGCGCAGGACCTCATGATTTTCGACAACGGTGAGTATGAAGCGGTCCCGGGCGCCTTTTTGGGTTCCAACGCAACGACCGACCCGGCAACGAGGGCCGCCGACGACTTCGTGCTGGTCGAAGGTGCGAGCACCATCGCGGAAGTGCTCTGGTGGTCCGCGGTAGATGGCGTTTACGGGGCGAACGGACCCGAAGACGTCCATATCACGGCGGTGCCGGACAACGGGGGCCGGCCGGCCGACATCGGTGCGATCACGCTGTATGCAGGGCCGCTCAGCGGAGGAGCCACGCTCGTGGAAAATGCAACGAGCACCTACCGGTTTTCCGTTGGCTTTCCGGCCCAGGAACTCGTGCCGGGCACGTACTGGCTGGTCATTCAGCACGACGCTAGGACAACGGGCAACGTCTGGTCCTGGCGGGCGTCAGATTCGTCGGGCGGCAATGCCCACCAAATCAACAGCGCAGCAGGCTGGACCCAGGTTGATCCCGCGCTTTCCCTGGCCTTTAAACTCTTCGCACCCGCGCCGCCGACTCCGGAAGACTGCACCGCCGCATACGAAGAGTTCTTCGCCATCTACACCGCCGAAGAAGCCAGCAATACTCTGGCCATGTGTTCCCAGGGCGGTGGTGAATTCACGCTGGAGCGCGAGGGCGTGAACAGCGAAGGGGCTGGAATCTACTTCGTCGCGTCCGACCTCGGGAAGCATTGCTCCGTCGAAGTCGGCGTCATTGGGGAGGCCCCCACGGCCAGCTATGAATCGGATTTGACCGCGGCGGAATCGCGCGACTGGAAGAAATTCCTGAGATCACGGTGCTCGGAGGCCACCGAGCCGGCCGGAAAAACCGTGTTCGTCACGAGTGGGCACTACACCGGTGACCTGCTGGCGGAGGTCGATGCGCTCAACGTGAAGGGCAAGCCGTTCAAGGGCAACAGTGGCCTGGAGGCGGCGGACTACATCTGCCAATACCATGCAAAAAACGGAGGGCTCTCGGGCAGGTACAGCGCGTGGCTTTCCGATTCGACCACCGATGCGATTGACCGGATCACGACGGCGTCAGTGCCGTACCTCATGCCCGATGGTACCCAGGTGGCGGCCAGTTTCGAGCCATTCATCGACTCAGGCACTCTCCTGGATCATCCCGTGTGTGTTGACGAGTTACTCAACGCACATTGCGATGAGGACTACAACGTCATGACCGGCACCACGGAGTTCGGCGTGTACCGCAGTGGGTTGGCATGTTCGGACTGGCAGGACGGACCGGTTTCGGTAATACCGTGGTCGGAACCACCACCGACGAGGTGGTCAATAGCCAGGTGTTGGGCGCGACGTCTCGGTGGACTGATAGGGGAGTCAGAGCCTGCAATGTGCCAAGGCGGATTTACTGTTTCGAGGACTGAACCGCCGAAACTTCGCCCAGCCGGGTGAACGCGGGGCCGTCGTCTGGCGGCCCCGCGTTCGAGAGCAGGGGTTGCTATGGGGTCGGACCTACCTATGTGGTTGATGTTATTCGGGTAATTAGAGTTAAACTCAGCCCGGGCGCTGTTAGAAGCACATTTTGAACCGCAAAATCCCGGCGCTAACAGATTTCAGCTT
>JAPHSB010000426.1 GCA_026193295.1 Lysobacterales bacterium | reverse complement strand
TCGTTCAGCGTGGCATCCCAATAATCAAAGTTGGGGCCCAATACGACGCGGCCCTGGGGCGTGAACGTGGAGCACCCACCCACCAGGCAGTCCGTCGCAAAGGGGCTGGGAAAGGCAGATTGCGCCCGGTCAGCGGTCTCGATTGCGCCTTCCTCGGCGTAACTGGCGTTGACTACGAAACGGGTTACATCATTGCCGCCACCCCACAACAGGGAAGCGTCGAAAGCTTCGCCATCGCCTTCGGTTATGTAGTTGCCCCACTGGGTATCGGCTTTGAAGCCATCAAAATCCTGCTTGGTGATGATGTTGATGACGCCACCAATGGCGTCGGAACCATAGATGGCAGATGCACCATCCTGCAGGATTTCAATCCGCTCTATGACGTTGGCCGGAATGGTATTGATATCAACAACGCTCGGCACACCCGAGGCAGAGGCGCCAGCGATCCAGCGCCGGCCGTCAACCAGCACCAGCGTGCGTTTGGCGCCCAGGTTACGCAGCGAAATCTGCACGGCGCCCGCGCCAATGCCATTGCCGTCCTGCGGGAAGCCTGAGTTACCCGGGACGTTGAACCGAGTGTTGATAGCGGAACCCATGATGGGTAGTTGTTGCAGCACGGCACCCAGGTTGGTGAGCCCCGTATTGTCGATATAGTCCTCACTCAAGTTCATGATGGGTGCCGGCTCATTGAGCGGGTCTTTTCGAATACGCGAGCCCGTAACGACCACTTCTTCCAACATGCTGTCTGAGCTCTCTTCCTGGTCGGCATTCTGCGCATACACCGGCGCGCTTAATAGTGCGACTATAAATGCAATAGTCGCGATCGGCGGTATGGGGGAACGATTCATGATGGTCTCCATTGTTTTTTTATCGATCTGTGCGAATTTACTATTCATCGAGACTGAGGCCGTGTAAGGAAGGAAATCATGCAAAGCCTTCACGGCCACCGCATTTCCCAAGAGAATCAAAAAATTGCGGTATGCGCACGCATTAAAACACTTTTTTGTGGGTTTATTCCAGTTTGTTGGCTTATGAAGCTGGCCCGGCCTAAACGCACATGGGTTTTCGAGCGGAGTATAGGTCGAATAAAAGCCCTTTTCCCGGAAACCGGAAGTAACTGACCTTTCTTTACCCCGGCTTTCGCCTAGAGCGCCTTCTGTTGGTCACCCAGCGCCTTCGGAAGCGCCTTCCAAATTTTCATCGAATGGTGTCACCTGCGACTGAATTTGCCTGTGCCACATCTCCATTTCAGGCCTATATGAGTATCCGGCCCCTGTTTGAATTCGCACACCTTCGGACTCCTGCCGTTCCGGGATCCGTCAAGCCGTTTTCTTACCCGAGCCCCGGGTGTTTCCTGCCGGGCCGAACGCCCTGCATGCTGCATGATGATTGGCAGAGATAGCACTATTAGCCTAAAATAGGCTAAACAGGCTATTTCAGGAAAATGACATGCGGAGTATGTCGGCACATGACGCCAAGGCACGGTTTGGCCAATTACTCGATGCCGCCCGGATGGAGCCGGTGACCATCAACAAGCACGGTCGGGCCGTGGCGGTGGTCATGTCCAAAGCAGAATTCGACTCGTTTGAAGCCCTCAAGATGGAACATCTGCGAACCGCGGTTCAAAAGGGCATCGAGGCGATTGAGCGCGGCGACTTCGCCGAGGTCGACACAGCAGGAATCCTGCAGTTCGGTGATGCGATCAAAGCAAAGGGGCGGGGACGCAAGAAAGCCGAATGAGATTCCGCATTTCATCAGAGGCCAGCGGGGACCTGGTTTCTGTTTGGGAATACACAAAAGATCGGTGGGGCATCGAACAGGCTGATCTGTATATCGATGGCTTCATGCTGAGATTTGTCTGGCTAATCGAAAACGGGGCGCTTTGGAGCCCCGGGCCGGATATCAAACCTGGCGTCTTCTCCTGCATCGAAAAAAGTCATGTGATCTTCTTCAGTGAGGGCCAGGGGCACATTAATATCCTGCGAATTCTGCACGGGCGGATGGATTCAGGGCGGCATTTGGAATAAAAGGTGTCGGTGCAAGAGCGACTTGAATCCCGCTGAAACGGTTGCGTCGCTTAACTTGACCCTCTAGACCTGCGAATCCGAGAAGTATTCACGCAACTTTTTCGAGCGGAACACCAGGCCCGACAGCCCCGTGAACAGCGCAACAAGGCCGAGAATGACGGCCAGCCGCGTCCACGGCTCACCGAAGGCGATGCGCATGGCGGCAAAAAAATACAGCGACCGCAGCCACTCCAGGGCGCCGAGCGCCAGCAAAACCTGGAACAGCCGGGGAATCCAGGCCTGGCGCAGAAACAACAGGAACGGCAAGGCGATACACAGCGCCGAAAGCGGCACCAGGCCCGCCCGGTAGAAGTGGGCCGCCAACAGCAGAAAGCTGAGGATCGCGGGTAGCAGCTTGAGCACATTCATTGCAGTCTTTACCGGTTTTCGCGACAGTAGCGGGATGGACTTTAACCCGCCGCCGGTCGGACCGCCATGAAAAGCCTGGTTCTGCAGAAGTCGAAAACCGGGTTCATCGCGGCCGCGCTGTTCCTGCTCGCCTTCCTCGGCGTGTTGGCCTGGATCTTCTTCGTCGCCTCGAAAAACCCCGCCGACTCAGGGGAATCGGGCATTCTGCTGCTGCCCTTCGCCGTGCCATGGGTGATGTGGCTGCCGGTAGAGTGGCTGGGGCCGTGGGCCGCCGTTCTCTGCGTTCTGCTCAACGCGGTGATCATCTATGTTCTGTTTGGTGGGCTGCGGTTGAAGACACGCGTCTGAAAGCAGAAGCGTGGCCCTCTCCGGCCAGTTGCGCCCGATTACAGGAAATCCTCGATGAACCAGGCCGAGAAGGCATGCCGCCCGCTGAGCCCGGACTTGCGGTAAATGGAAGAGGCCTGTTGTCGCACGGTTTTCTCCAACGTATCGCGCACCGCGGCGATTTCCTTGAAGCTCAGGCCTTTGAGCAGCAACATGGCGACCTCCTGCTCGGTCTTGGTCAATTCCCATTCGGCAAATTGCCGCTCCGCTACCAGCGCCAGGTTGTGGCGCGCTGCCTGGACCTCCGACGGCAGTTGTCCGGCTGCGTTCTTCGATACCGCCGCCAGTTCATCCTTTAACTGCCGGTTCGACTTCGATTGGCGCCAGACGCCTGCGCTCAGCACACCGATCAGCGAAAAAGAAACAACGATCAGGATGGCCTCGATGACCAGGTGCGCCGTTTCCGCCCCTTCACGGTAGTCGTGCACGATATCCGCCGCACTGCCGAAGACGACCACGGCCAGCATCAGGATGATGATCAGTTCCTTGATGTAAAGCATATGTTTGCCGGAGTTCCCCGGTAAGAATGGGCTGACAGGAAAGGGTACAAATGTACCACGTGATATAGGGCGCGGTAGACACATGCCCGATTCCTGCCGCGGCTGCGTCTGCGTAAGCTGCGCGCTCCCTGGTCACCCGGAATGCAGTTCACGCCATGAATGTTTTGCATAAGCGTCGTTTCCGGCGCTCACCAATTCCTGGGCTGTGCGTCGCGCGCGTGTTCCCGGTGCTGCTGACGCTTGGGTTGCTTGCGCCTGCCGCGCTGGCGCAGGAGGACCACGAAGGTCCTGCCATCGCCTTCGATGAACAACTCACCCTGCATGATCTTGCGCAAGCGGCGCGGGAGCGTCACCCGGATCGCGGCGTTCTCGATGCGCGCCAGCGCCGCGCCAGCGCAGAAGACGACTACTCGGGGCGCTGGTTTCCGGAGTCCAGCCTGCTTCGGGGTTACCACCTGTCGGATCGGGCGTTCGACGATGTCGGCCTCTACGAGGACGAAATAGCGGTATCGCTGCCGCTGTGGATGCCCGGCGAACGGAAGTCGCGTTCCAACCTGGCCGAGGCGCTGTCCTCTTCGACGGTTTCCGGCGAGGCCGAATTCAACTGGCGCGTCAGCTCCGAGCTGCGGGAAGCGCTGTGGAAGCTGGTCGCGGCCCGGCGCCAGTGGGAGCTGGCCGGGGAGCAGGAGGCCAACCTGGCCAAGGTGCTGGAACAGGCGGTGATTTTCGAGGAAGCGGGGGAAATTTCGAAGGGCGACCGGCTGGCCGTGCTGCAGGAGTTGGCGACCTGGAAAGCGGAGACAATGTCGCTGGAGGCCCAGTACCAGGATGCGGCCCGCACCTTTCGCGCGCTGACCGGCGCCGGCTCCCTGCCGGCTGACTTCACCGAAGAACTCAGCACGATGGAGAAAATCCGCGAGGATCATCCGGCGCTGCAGATGGCACGGGACCAGATGCAGGAATTGTCTGCGGCAGTCGACGCCATGCGCCAGGGCAACAACTACAGGCCGTCCCTGCAGCTGTTCTGGCGGGGTCAGCGTCCTGACCAGGCGAGCAGCCAGCTCGACTCGGTTGGAATTGGCTTCGAGGTCCCGCTCGGCCGGTCACCGTCGCGCGGTCCCGAAATCGCCCTGGTCAACGAGGCGCTGGCCCAGGCGGAGGCCCACTACCTGAGGCAGCAAAGAGAGCTTGGCCTGCAGCTGCACGAGGCGGAGCACACGCTGCACACCACCGAGCTGCAACTGGCCAACTCCTATGAACTGATTAACGCCGCGGAAGAGCGGCGCGGGCTGGACCAGCTCGCATTGGAACTGGGCGAGATTTCGGTGCAGGAATGGCTGCGCCGTTTGTCCGGTTACAAGACCATTCAGCGCACGCACGAGTTGCTGCTGTTGCAGAAGGGCGCGGCCATTGCCGCCTACAACCAGGCAGTAGGGGAGACTTTATGAAGATTCGGTACCTGATGGTGTCTCTGGCCCTGGCGGCCGTCAGCGGGCTGGCCTCTGCAGCGCCACTGGCGGTTTCAGAGGAAGAGCGGCAATTGCTCGGCATCCAGGTGGAGGCGGTAACCCTGCTGGAAAACGCCGCGACGGGGTCGATCACCATGCGCGTGGGCTTCTCTCCGGACGCCGAATGGGTCATCAAGACCCCGTTTTCCGGTGTGCTGCATCGCGCGCTGGTGCAGCAGGGCGACCGGGTCAAGGCGGGCGACCCGCTGGTGGTGATTCGCAGCCCCGAGTTCGTCGCCCTGCAGCGCGATTACCTGAAAGCGGGCGCAGAATTGCGCATGGCGGAAGCCGCCTCGAAACGGGACCAGCGCCTGGGCGAGGCCGGTTCGATTTCAGACCGCCGCCGGCAGGAGACGCGTTATCAGTACGATTCCGCCCGCGCCGACTTCGCCGGCCTCGAGGGCCAGTTGGCGATGGCTGGATTCGATGCCGCCGCGTTGAAAAAGTTGGCCGCCGAGGCGGTTATTTCCCCAGACCTGGTGCTGACCGCTCCGGCGGATGCCGTGGTGCTGGACCGCCAGGCCCTGCTCGGCACGCAACTGGATGGCAGTGAGCCGCTGGTCAGCCTCGGCGAGCCGGACAAGCTGGTGCTGAACGGGGTGCTTTCCAGGAGTGCGGCCGAGCGACTGCGCGAGGGTATGCGTATCCATTCCGAGGCGAGCGCTTGCGGCGCCGTCATTGTCTTCGTGTCCAGCGTGATCGATCCCCTGTCACAGACCGTGACCATCCGCGCTGTGCCCGACAGCAGCGAGAATCTTTCGCCCGGGCAGTTGATGGAGTGGCAGATGCTGTCCGAGGATCGGGTTTTGCTGGTGCCCTCCGCGGCGGTGGTGCGGTTGAATGACGAAGACGTCGTTTATGTCGCGGTTGCAGGCGGCTTCGAGGCGCGTAGCGTGACGGTCCGGAGTACGTCGGGTGGCGCCTGGATTGTGCTGGACGGCTTACAGGACGGGGATCGCATCGCCACCCGGGGCACGGCCGCGCTGAAAGGCATGAGCCTGGGCATGGGCGGAGGGGATGCTTGATGAACCTGGCCGGGCTGATCCGGTTTTCATTGACGCAGCGCATGCTGATGCTGCTGTTCGTCGGTTTGCTGGTGCCTGCCGGCTGGTGGGCCTTCCGCAGCATTCCGATCGATGCTTTCCCGGACATCTCTCCCACCCAGGTCAAGATCATCATGAAGGCTCCCGGCATGACGCCCGAAGAAGTGGAGTCGCGCATCACGCGGTTGATCGAGGTCGAACTGCTCGGCGTGCCGCGCCAGACCATGCTGCGCTCGATTGCCAAGTACGCGCTGACCGACATCACGATCGACTTCCAGGAGGGGACCGACATCTACTGGGCGCGCCAGCAGGTGGCCGAACGACTGGCCGCGGCGCGCGACGCGCTGCCCGAAGGCGCCAACGGTGGCCTGGCGCCGATGAGCACGCCGCTGGGCGAGCTGTTCATGTTCACGGTCGACAGCCCGGAGCTGTCGCTCAGCGAGCGGCGCTACCTGCTCGACTGGGTGATCCGTCCGGCCTTGCGCACCGTGCCCGGCGTGGCCGACGTCAACGCCCTGGGCGGACGCGTCAAAACCTACGCGATCGCGCCGCGTGCCGATGCCATGCTGACCCTGGGGGTAACCACCGACGACCTGTTCAACGCCATCCAGTTGAACAATCAGAACGACGGCGCCGGGCGCCTGTCCCGCGGTGAGGAGGCGCTGCTGGTGCGCGCCGAGGGGGCCTTTGACGGGATCCCGGCGATCGAGAGCACGCCGGTCGCGTTTCACGATGGCAAGGTTATCACCGTTGCCATGGTGGCCGACGTCTCACTGGGCAGCCTGGAGCGCTATGGTGCGGTCACGGGCACCGGCGCGGAAGGGGATGGCGGCGCCAGCGAGGTCGTCGAAGGGCTGGTGGTCAGCCTGCGCGGCGCCAACGCGCGCACCGTGATCGGCGGTATCCGGAAGAAGCTCGAAGATGTCCAGGCCAGTCTGCCCGAGCACGTCACCATCAATACCTTCTACGATCGCAGCCACCTGGTCGACCGTGCGGTCGCTACGGTCTCCAAGGCGCTGGTGGAAGCCGTGGTGCTGGTGCTGATCCTGCTCGGCCTGTTTCTCGGCAACGTGCGGTCGGCGTTCACCGTGGCCCTGATCCTGCCGCTGTCGGCGCTGGCGACCTTCATCGCGATGCAGCTCGGCGGCATGTCGGCCAACCTGATGAGCCTCGGCGGCCTCGCCATCGCCATCGGCCTGCTGGTCGACGCGGCGGTGGTGGTTGTGGAAAACATCGTGACCCGGCTGCACAAGGCGGGGCAGGAACGGCTGCCGCGGCTGCACATCATCTACCGGGCGGTCAAGGACGTCGCCACGCCGGTCACCTCCGGCATGATCATCATCATCCTGGTGTTCCTGCCGCTGCTGTCGCTGCAGGGACTCGAGGGCAAGCTGTTCCGACCGGTGGCGCTGACCATCGTGTTCGCGCTGGCCAGTTCGCTGTTGCTGTCGCTGACCGTGATCCCGGTGTTGTCCTCGTTCCTGCTGTCGTCCAGGCATCATGCGGACCCGTGGCTGCCGCGCCGGCTGACGGAGCTCTACCGGCCTCTGCTGGATAAGGCCCTGCAGCGCGAGTGGCTGGTCATGGCGATCGCCGGCGTCTTGCTGCTGCTGTCGCTGGTGGCCTTTCCGTTCATCGGCAAGACCTTCATGCCAACGATGGACGAGGGCGACCTGATCGTGCAGCTGGAAAAACTCCCTTCGATCAACCTGGAGACCTCGATACAGATCGACCAGGCCGTCGAAAACGCTCTGCTGGCCCAGGTACCGGAAATCCGGCGCATCGTGGCCCGGACCGGCTCCGACGAGCTGGGCATGGACCCGATGAGCCTGAACGAAACCGATGTCTTCCTCGAGCTGAGCCCGTCCGATGAGTGGCGCAAGGGCGGCAAGCCCGCCCTGGAAGATGCGATCCGGGAAGTGCTGGATCACTTCAAAGGCATCAACTACGGCTTTACCCAGCCCATCGACATGCGCGTTTCCGAGATGCTGACGGGATCGCGGGGCGACCTGGCGGTGAAGATCTTTGGCGAAGACCTGGGTCAGCTGAATGAACTGGCCAAGCAGGTGGCCGGGGTGCTCGAGGGTATCGAGGGCAGCGCGGACGTGTTGACCGGCGTTAACGAAGGCATGCAGTACATCGTTTTGCGGCCGCAACGCGAAATGATCGGCCGCTACGGGGTCAGCATTCAGCAGGTCATGGATCACGTCAAGGTGCTGGTGGAAGGCCTGCCGGCGGGCACCGTCATCGAAGGATCAGCCCGCGTGCCGATCGTGCTGCGCTATCCGCAGACAGGCGGCGAACCCCTGGACAAGTTCAACACGGAGTTGGTTACATTGCCGGACGGCGGTCGCGTGCCTCTGTCCACCCTGCTGCACGCGGAGCGCGTTGAAGGCCCCGTTTCGGTGAAGCGCGAGCAGGGTCGTCGCTTCGTGGTGGTCATGTCCAACGTCAGGGGCCGCGACCTGGTTGGCTTCGTCGAGCAGGCCCAACAGACCATCCGCGAGCAGGTCAGCCTGCCCGAGGGCGTTTACATGGAATGGGGCGGGCAGTTCGAGAACCAGCAGCGTGCCGCCAGGCGCTTGCTGATGGTGGTGCCGGTGGCGGTGGTGCTCATATTCCTGCTGCTGTTCTCTACCTTCCGGTCGCTGTCGCAGGCCGGGCTGGTGCTGGCCAACGTGCCGCTGGCGCTGATCGGCGGGGTACTGGCCCTGGCGATCTCCGGGGAATACATGTCGGTGCCGGCATCGGTGGGCTTTATCGCCCTGATGGGTATCGCGGTGCTCAACGGCGTGGTTCTGGTCAGCCACTTCAACACGCTGCGCAGCCGTGGCCTGGCCATCGACGAGGTCGTGCGGCTTGGCTCCGAGCGCCGGCTCAGACCGGTGCTGATGACCGCCTCGATTGCCGCGCTGGGCCTCGTTCCGCTGCTGTTCGTGAGTGGGCCGGGCTCCGAAATACAGAAGCCGCTGGCCGTGGTGGTGATCGGCGGGCTGGTCACCAGCACGGCGTTGACTTTGTTCGTCCTGCCGGTCCTTTACCGGCGCTTCACCAAGCCGGAGTCGAAATGAGCCAGAAATTCCTGTTGCGCGTGAATATTCCCCCGAGCCTCGAAGAGGAGTTCATGGATGCGCTGCTGGCGAACCCCGAGGTTCAAGGCTACCAGACCTGGCACACCAGCGGCCACGGCCAGGTCGGCGCCATGTCCATCAACGAGCAGGTGGCCGGGCGACGCAACCGCGTACTGTTCGAAGTCGTGCTCGATGAATCGACGCTCGAATCCGTATTGGCGGCACTGAAGGCCACGCTGCCCATTGCGGACATCATTTACTGGGTGTTGCCGATTACGGCCTCGGGACGGTTTTCCTCGTAGGCGGAAACGTGCGAAGCGACCGCGCGCCAGCTGTCACCTTCCTTGATCAACACGTTACTCGATTTGTAACTGTACCTCTCTGCTACGCCAGTACCGTCGATAATGGCCCAGCGGCCGTCATAGATGTCCAGCCGTTCGATGCGGTATTCGAAAGCGCCGGGATTCCATTCGTTTTCGGCGATCCATGCCAGCTCTTTTTGCTTGGTCGAACGGTTCCCCTGATCGTCGATCATCTGGAAGCTGTCGTGCAGCATGCGGTCCAGTAATTCGACGTCCTGAGTTCGATAGGCCTGCGGCCACAACACGGTCTTGAAGTGTCGCAAGGTCTCTTCGTCGCTCGGATCAGCCGATGCCGGCCCCCCGAGCAATGCCACGAGCAGCGGCAGACAAGCCATCCGGCTTATGAGGCGCCGGGTGGCTTTCCCTGCAGCTGCCGGCCTCATACCGTCGGGCGAATGTTCGCGTTCAGGCGGAACAGGTTGGTCGGGTCGTACTGGTTCTTCAGCTTCACCAGTCGCTCGTAGTTGCCCTGGTAGTTCTTGTTGACGGCCCCGGCGGCCTGGTCAGACACCTCGTTGGTATACCAGCCGTCGGTGAAAGGCTCGAACTGCTTCCAGTGGTCGCGGATGTAGGCGACATGGCTCTCGGGCGCCTCGTCCATCGGCCATTCCACCACCGCGAACATGTTGGCGATCGACTTGCGGTGGGCGAAGGCGGTGGCGTCGGCGGGCACGCGGCCGATGGCGCCGCCGGAGTGCTGGAAGAAGATGGTCGTGCCGCGTTCGTTGAAGGCCTTGAAGTTCTGCGCGATGGTGCTGACCAATTGGTCGGGCATTGCGTTGACGAAACCTGATTTCAGGTACTCGCTGGTATTTCGCGGGTCCGTGTTGTCCCAGGAACGCTGAATCGCGGTGTAGTCCACTGCCTTGATGCCGTCGTCCAGCGGCTTGCCGGCCTTGTAGATCGGCGCCAGTACTTTCTCGGCTTCGCCTTCCGGGCCCGAGTAGCAGGCGTGCACGACGCAGACGCCTTCGGTGGTGCCGAGCTTGGAGGTGACGACGAAATCCAGGTACAGGTCATCGGGCGCCGCCTGCGTGTATTCGGCGTACATGCCGAGCACGTCACGCAGCTGTGCCAGCGGGAACACCACGTCGCCGCCGATCACCTGGCGTTGCATCTCGTGCAGGCCGAATTCGAAGTTGGTGACGACGCCGAAATTGCCGCCGCCGCCGCGCACGCCCCAGTAAAGGTCGGGGTTTTCGGTCGCGCTGGCGTGGCGCAGTTTGCCATCGGCCGTGACGACGTCTACCGCCTTGACGTTGTCCAGCGCCAGGCCGAAGCGCCGCGCCAGGCGGCCGAATCCACCGCCGAGGGTCAGGCCGCCCACGCCAGTGTGCGAAACGGTGCCGGCCGTGGTGACCAGGCCGAAGTTCATCGCCTCGTGGTCGAGCGCCGCCAACAGGCTGCCGCCGGTGATGTACGCAGTCTTGGAAAACGGGTCGACCCGCGCGCCGCGGAAGGTCGAAAGGTCGATCTGCATGCCGCCCTCGCAGGTCGACTTGCCGCCATAGCTGTGCCCGCCGCACTTGACGGCGACCAGCAGATTGCGCTCAGCAGCAAAGGTCACGGCCTGGGTAATGTCGGCGGCGCCGGTTGGCTGCACGATCAGCGCCGGGTGCTTGTCGATGCCCGGGTTGAGCACCCGGCGCGCGGCTTCGTAGCCGTCAAATCCCGGCAGCAGCAGGCGGCCTTGCAAGCGGTCGCTGAGCTCCTTCACCGCGGCCCGTTCCAGCATGACCTGGGCGCCGCCGCCGGTCATCGCGTTCACATCGCCGGCGACTTCGCTCATCGAGGCGAGCGCGGCGGCCAGCGCCTGGCTGGTGGGAAGCGACGCAGCAACCGCCGCGGCGATGGAGGACTGCAGAAAGTGACGTCGTTGCATACTGAAGACTCCTTTGTTGTTGGTTTTGCTAACCATAGTCCATGCACAGGTGAATTTCACCGTAGGACTGAATTCATTCGGGAATTCTTCGCGGATAAATCCGCTCCTACGTTAGAATGGCGGTTTTCCCGCGGAAATCCGAAATGACCGAGACACGCTTCAGCGGCACCGATCGCTACGTCGCCACCGAGGACCTGATGACCGCCGTCAACGCGGCGGTGACCCTGGGCCGGCCCATCCTGATCAAGGGCGAGCCCGGCACCGGCAAGACCCAGCTGGCCGAGGAAATCGCCCGCGGCCTGGACCGTCCCCTGTTGCAGTGGCACATCAAGTCCACCACCAAGGCCCAGCAGGGCCTGTACGAGTACGATGCGGTGGCGCGCCTGCGTGACTCGCAGCTCGGTGACGAGCGCGTCCACGACATCGCCAACTACATCATGCGGGGGCCGCTGTGGGAGGCTTTTGACCAGGACCTGCAGCCGGTGCTGTTGATTGACGAGATCGACAAGGCCGATATCGAGTTCCCCAATGACCTGCTGCGGGAACTCGACCGCATGGAGTTTTACGTCTACGAAACACAGCAAACCGTGGTGGCCAAACACCGGCCGATCATTGTCATCACTTCCAACAATGAGAAGGAACTACCCGATGCCTTTCTGCGGCGCTGCTTCTTCCACTACATCCGCTTTCCCGACCACGAGACCATGCGCGAGATCGTCGATGTGCACTATCCGGGTTTGAAGAAGGAACTGCTAGAGGAGGCGCTCAAGGCGTTTTACGGCTTGCGCGAGGTGCCCGGCCTGAAGAAAAAGCCGTCGACTTCCGAACTGCTCGACTGGCTGAAGCTGCTGCTGGCCGAGGACGTCCCGCCGGAGGCGCTGTCCAGCGATGACCGCCGCAAAACCCTGCCGCCGCTGCACGGGGCCCTGTTGAAGAACGAGCAGGACGTGCACCTGTTCGAGCGGCTGATCTTCCTCAGCCAGCGCGAGGGCCGCTGATCCGGAAGCCGCGGGGATGCTGATCAAGTTCTTCTTCATGCTGCGTGACGGGGGCATCAAGGTCTCCCTGACCGAGTTCCTGACCCTGCTCGAAGTGCTGAAACGGCGGATCGCGGGTTACAGCGTGGACGAGTTTTACTACCTTTCCCGTGCCTGCCTGGTCAAGGATGAAGCCCTGTACGATCGTTTTGACCAGGTATTTGCTGCACATTTCAAGGGAATTCAGGCTATTTTCGGCGATGATGTGGCCGAAATCCCCGAAGATTGGTTGCGTAAGCAGCTCGAGCTGAGCCTCAGCGAGGAAGAAAAAGCACAGATCGAGGCCCTGGGTGGCTGGGAAAAGCTGATGGAGACGCTGCGCAAACGCCTGGAGGAGCAGGAAAAGCGCCACCAGGGCGGCAGCAAGTGGATCGGCACCGGCGGCACCTCGCCTTTTGGCGCCTATGGCTACAACCCCGAAGGTATGCGCATCGGCCAGGAAGGCTCACGCAACCGCAGGGCGGTCAAAGTCTGGGATCGGCGCGAATTCCGCAACCTGGACGACTCGGTCGAGCTGGGCACGCGCAACCTCAAGGTCGCGCTGCGGCGCCTGCGGCGCTTCGCCCGCGAGGGCGCGGCCGACGAACTCGACCTGCACGATACGATCGAGTCGACAGCGCGCAACGCCGGACTGCTGGACATCCGCATGGTGCCGGAGCGCCACAACGCCGTGAAAGTGCTGCTGTTTCTGGATATCGGCGGTTCGATGGACGATCACGTGCGGGTTTGCGAAGAGTTGTTCTCGGCCGCTCGCGGCGAGTTCAAACACCTCGAGTACTTCTACTTCCACAACTGCGTCTACGAGGGCGTCTGGAAGGACAACCGGCGCCGCCACAGCGAACGCCTGCCCACCATGGACCTGCTGCACAAATACGCGGCCGACTACAAGCTGATCTTCGTCGGCGATGCCACCATGAGCCCCTACGAGATCCACTACCCGGGCGGCAGCGTCGAGCATTGGAACGAAGAGGCTGGAGCCACCTGGATGAAGCGACTGCTGGACACCTATCCGAAGGCCATCTGGCTGAACCCGGAGCCTTTGCAGCGCTGGGACTACACGCCTTCGATCCGCATGATCAACGAGCTCATGGAAGAGCGCATGTTTCCGCTTACGGTCCGGGGCTTGGAGGAGGGTATGCGGGCGTTGGGCTGACAGCATTTTTGCGCTTTTCGGCAGGCACCTGCTGCTCAATTTTTGACCAGTTTTTAGTGTGGATGCTCTAAAACCGGATGCTGTAATCATAGTCGGACCCAACCTGAAGGGAGGTCTGAAGATGATCAGATACGCGATTGTTTACACGTTTCTCGGCATTCTCATGGCCGCTCTGGTTTACATAATCGGCATGCCGTGGAGTTCGAAACGGCGCAAGTTCGCCTGGGATTCGAGCCAGGGGAAAGACCAACGCAGATTCAGAGAGTAACCCGCGTCTCAGGCTGTTTCCGGGGTGAGCGGATGCGGGGACTGGAGTTGATCGATCAGCGTATCCTTCTCCGCCCACATCCCCATCATCCAGGCTTCCAGGTCCCTGCGAAACTGCGGATCGGACCGGAAATCCCGGCCCAGCAGGCTGCGTGGGATTTCGCGCTGCTCGGCGCGCGCCACGATCCGCGGGACATGGCCTGTCAGCAGGTCCCAGAAGGTCGGCGCCCGGGCAGCGGGATCATCCTGCGGATAAACGATGGTCACGTCGATCAGCGCTTCGAGTTGGTCGCCCAGTGCGTACAGCACCTGGCCCATGCCGCCGATGCGCGGCAGCAGCAGGTTCCGGAAGGGTGAGCGGCCCTTGTCGCGCTTGCTGACGGAAAAGCGCGTTCCCTCCGGAAAATTCATCATGGCGACCGGGATATTGCGGAACTTTTCGCAGGCCTTGCGCGCATTTTCCAGGTCGCGTCCTTTCAAGCCGGGACGCCGGGCCAGTTCGGCCTTCGAATCGCGGCGCATGAATGGAAAATCCAGCGCCCACCACGCCATGCCGAGGAAAGGCACCCGGATCAGTTCGCGCTTCAGGAAGAACCGCAGCAAGGGCAGGCGGCGATTGAAGCAGCGCTGCAGCACCAGGATGTCCACCCAGGAACGATGGTTGCAGCTGACCAGGTAACAGCCCTTGCGGTCGAGATCCTCGGGAATCTCGAGGTCCCATTCGGTGTTTCGGTACATCGACAGGACGAAGTTGTTTATCGAGATCCAGAGTTCGGCGATTTTGGCCAGTTCCCGGCGGAAGAAGTCGCGCACGGATTCCGTCGGCGCCAGCCACTTCGGGATCGCCAGGATGCACAGGGTCAGGCACAGCACGATGGTGTTGACGGCGATGGCCAGCATGGCCGTGCAGCCCTTGGCGGTGTCTGTGATGGTGGTGAGCGTTGAGATGAGGACGTTCCCGTGGAGAGGCCGGTGGGTCGCACGTTCAGCCGTACAGCCAAATTATTGCACCGGTGCGCGGGGAGGTCTAGCCGGCGCGGCCGCCGCCGCGCCCATCACCAGTCTTCAATGGCCTGGCGCCTGATCAGCAGGAGGTAGCAGACGCCGCCGGTGGCGCCGGCCAGGCCCTGCAGCAGCAGGCCGCCGGCCGTCCGGGCAATGGCAATCGGCGTCAGCCCGAAGGCGAGGTGCAGGATCAGGTGAATCGTGATCAGTGCGGCACCGCCGGCCACCGCATACAGCGGCAGGCGCCAGCGGGCCAGCCAGCGGCACAGCAGCGCGGCAGTCATGAAGGCCATCAGCAGCGCGAACGCCACCATCGGCAGGAACATGTTGGCCATGCCAACGATGTCGCTCAGCGTCATTTGCAGACGAACGCCCGGCTGCACGTCCACGCCCATGCCGGCGAGACTGCCGATCACCGACTGCGTGGCGGTGGCGGACGCCAATACATAGGCCACCGCTACAGCCAACAGCCATGCCCCGAGGCGCCTGGTCAAGAAGTAGATGGTCGAAACGCGCGTGTCCATTTGTTTGCTTTCCCGCGAACGGCAGGGCTAGCATACCGGAATCTGCCGAAAAGGCACCCCGGAGGCGATCGATGAAAGCCATTCACACCGCATTGGCTGCCCTACTCACGCTTGGCATGGCGAGTTCTTCACTGACAGCCGATTACCGCCTGGATGCCTGGGCCGGAGGGCTCGAGTTACCCTGGAGCCTGGCCTTCCTGCCGGATGGTTCGGCCCTGGTGACCGAACTGGGCGGCTCGCTGCGCCGCATCGGTCCAACTGGCGAGGTGGGCGAGCCCATCGCCAACGTGCCGGCGGTGTATTTTGCCGGGCAGGGCGGGCTGTTCGACGTTGTGCCCCACCCGCAATTCACCAGCAATCGGCTCGTCTATCTGAGTTATGCCGAAGGTGCGCCCGGCGACAACGGCACGGCCGTCGCCCGCGGGCGACTGGTGGGTGACGCACTGGAAGATGTCGAGGTTGTCTTCCGTAACTTCACGCGTAAGGACACCGCGGTTCACTACGGTGGCCGCCTCGCTTTTCTGCCGGACGGCACCCTGCTGCTGACCACCGGCGACGGCTTCGATTACCGCGAAGCCGCCCAGGACGTGGACAGCGGCCTCGGCAAGGTCCTGCGCATGAACGACGACGGCAGCGCGGCGACGGGCAATCCGTTTCCCGGTTCGCCGTACATTTTCAGTTATGGGCACCGCAACCCGCAGGGTCTGGCCATCAGCGCGCGGGGTGACATCTGGCTGCACGAACACGGGCCGCGCGGCGGTGACGAGCTGAACCGTATCGAAGCAGGGACCAACTATGGCTGGCCGGCGATTACCCATGGGGTGGACTACAGCGGTGCGGTGATCTCGCCCCACACCGAGTGGCAAGGTATGGCTCAGCCTGAAAAATACTGGGTCCCGTCGATTGCTCCGTCCGGGCTCAGCGTCTACGCGGGCGATCTGTTTCCCGCCTGGCAGGGCGACCTGTTGCTGGGCACCCTGGTGGACCACGATGTGCGTCGAATCGATCTCTCGGGCGGCCAGGTGGTCGGCGAGGAGGTCTTGTTCGAAGATCTGAACGCCCGCGTCCGCGACGTGCGCGTGGGTCCCGAGGGCGCGCTCTATGTGCTCGTGCCGGATCGCATCGTGCGTGTCACCCCGGCAGGGACTGACTGACAGTGGACTGTAGCGGAGATGAGTGAAGCCGCATTGGCCGGCAACCTGCGGGTCATCGTCTCCCTGCGCAAGGGCGGTTCGACCGCTTGTTCCGCGATCGTTACGAGGCGCTGCGCTAAGGGCCTGCCGCAGCCTGATCGGGCAACTGCGCCTGGGAGGCCTGCAAGGCCCTGCGCGTGATGGCCGGAGCGGTGATTTCATAGATGATGGTCGACGCCAGGACGACCGGCAGCAGGAACGGTTCGTACTCCGGAAACCGTTGAGCCGCCATCAGCGCCATGCCCAGCGCAACCCCGGCCTGTGGAAACAGGCACAGGCCCATCCACTTGCGCACCGCCGGGCTGGCGCCGACCCAGGTACCGCCCAGCCACGCGCCGATGTAGGTGCCGGTACAACGGCTGAGCATGTAAACCGCGGTAATACCGCTGACGAGCAGCAGGGCGTCCGCGTGCGCGGACGCTCCGGCCAGGATGAAAAAGAGGATCAGGAACGGCCACTCGACGTCCTCGATGGCGTGAAACGGGCGGTCGTGATGCTTGGCCAGGCTCGCCACCACGCTGCCCATGACCATGGCGCAGAGCACGGGGGACAGATCCAGCCAGGTGGCGAGGCCACCGCACAGCAGGACGAAGCCCATGGCCTCGGCCAGGGTGGGTTCCCCGGGCCGTATCCGCCCGGTCAAGTAAGCCATCGGCACACCGAGCACCGCCCCGAGCAGGAGGCTGCCGCCAATCTCCTGGAGACCGCCCATCACGCTGGACATCACCAGGTGGTTCCCTCCGACCATGGAGGCCGCCGCCAGCATCACCGAAAACAGCAGCAAGGCCACCGCGTCGTCGAGGGCCACGACCGCCAGCAGGGTATCCGTAAATTCGCCCTTGATGCCGCACTCCCGGACGACGTCGAACGTCGCCGCGGGCGCACTGGCCGCGGCGATGCCCGCCAACAGCAGCGCCGCGATCGGGTGGACGCCGATGGCCAGCAGCGCAAGCGCCACCGCCAGCAGTGCCAGGGTGGTTTCGGCGACGGTGATACCAATGACCATCCGTCCGTGAGCCCGAAGCTCGGCGATCGATAGCTTCTCGCCCAGCAGGAAGCCGATCAGAGACAGAGCCACGATGGTCATCGGAGGAAACCAGTCGCGCACCAGCGCCTCGGGCAGTAAGTCGAAACCGACAGGGCCCACCGCCAGCCCGACCAGTATGAGTAGCGTTACCCGGGGAACGAAGGTGTGCCGACCGACCAGGTCAGCCGCCAGTCCGAGCAGGAACAGCAGCCCCAGGGTCAGCAGAATGGGCGGTTCGCTCAGGTGCATGCTTCATTATAAATCTAATTGCTGCGCATCCCCGATCGGCGAAGCTGGTGTTATAGTTACAAGCCGGCCTGCGCGGACAGGCTCGAAACCAGCGCTGTATCGAAAGGAGCAAGCAATGAAATCAGGTTTTTTGAATCGCGGCAGTGTGCTCGTCGGGCTTCTCGCGATGTTTTTCGCATCGACTGCCCTTGCCCAGGTGGAACCGACGTGGGTCAAGCAAGGCGTAGACTGGCAGAAGTACAACATGTTCCTGGTTCGTCCGTTGAATGTAGACAACGTCCAGGTGATCAAGCCGGCCTATGCACAGGACGATCCCTCTGACTGGTCACTGGAAATCCAGGACCTGCAGGGCATCCAGGCCATTTTCCGGGATGTGATGAACGAACAGCTCAGCGGCAACGACGGCTATCCGCTGGTGTACGCACCCGGCAGAGGCGTGGTCGAGGTCGAGGTGGAACTGCTCAGCATCACGCCCTGGCTGAAGCCCGGCGGTGACCCGGCGCTCGAGGGGCACGTGGTGACGACGCTGGGTTCCGGAGAAGTCACCGGGCGCGTGGAGCTGCGGGATTCGACGACCCGCGAGTTGCTGCTGCTGATCGAGGGCGACAAGGCCGTGGGCGAGAAATACACCGAGTTCACGCGGGCCAATAACGTATCGAATATCGAAGTGATGTTCACCAGTTTTGGCAAGCGGCTGCGCGGCGCCATGGACAAAGTCCACGGCAAGTAAGCCGGCCCGGACGGTACCTGAAGCCGCCCTACTCAGTGGCGGCTTTTTGTTGGCGGCTGTTGTGCATGGCCGGCTCTGATCACGGATAATGTCTCGTCCCGGCAACGGCAATCCCGATCGATGAAACCAGCCCATTCCTGCGACATTTCCCTCGCCATTACCGGCTCCGGTGGGGCGGGCGCCATTACGGCCGGTGAACTGCTGCTCAGCCTGGCGGGCAATAATGGCTGCTTCGGCATGATGCGCCGCTCCTTCGGACCCCAGATCCGCGGCGGCGAAGCGGCTGCCCTGGTGCGCATCAGCCACTGCCCGGTCGAGTGCATGAACGACGCCTTCGACCTGCTATTGGCGCTGGACTGGCAGAATGCCGAGCGCTTTGCCGACGAGATCGCGCTGCGGCCCGATAGCCTGATCATTGCGGATCCGGACGCCGGTGAGATTCCGGAGGCGATCCAGGGGCTGGGCGTCGAGATCATCCCGGTGCCGATGAAGGCCCTGGCCAAGGATATTCCCGCCGGGCGGCCGAACATGGTGGCGCTGGGCTTGCTGTCGCACTGGCTGGGCATCTGCCCGGACGAGGCTGGCCGGCTGATCGACCACGTATTCCATGCCAAGGGGGAAGCGGTTGTCCAGGGTTCCCGAGCGGCATTCGACAGGGGCTTTACCGAGCCATTGATCGTGGAGGCGCGCGAGGCTCGGCCCCGGCCGGAACACAGCGGCCCGGCGTTCGACGGATCGCGCTGGGACTTGAGCGGTAACGAAGGCTGTGGCGTGGGTGCGCTGCGCGGCGGTATCCGTTTCGCCGCGGCTTACCCGATCACACCGGCCAGCGACCTGCTGGAGTGGCTGGCGCCGCGGCTGGAGCAGTTGGGCGGCAGCCTGCTGCAGGCCGAGGACGAGTTGGCCTCGATCAACATGGTGATCGGCGCGTCCTTTGGTGGCGTTCCCGCGCTGACCGCTACCTCCGGGCCCGGTATGGCGCTGATGCTGGAGGGGCTGGGCCTGGCCGTGGCTGCCGAAATCCCCGCGGTGGTGGTCGACGTAATGCGCGGTGGGCCATCCACGGGTGTTCCCACCAAGTCGGAGCAGGCCGATCTCAACATGGCGCTGTACGGAATGCACGGCGACGCCCCGCACCTGGTGCTCGGCGCGCTCGATCACGCCGACTGCATCCTGACCGCGGAGTGGTCGGTGCGCCTGGCCGAGGCCTTGCAGACCGTGGCGATCATGCTGACTGACCAGAACCTGGCCCAGTCCCGCGTACTGATCCCGGAGCCGCAATACGAGTTGCCTGAGATCCCGCCGCGGTTGCAGGCCGGGCCCGTTGAGGGCTATCAACGCTACGCCTTGACGCCCAGCGGGGTATCGCCGATGGCGATCCCGGGTACGCCGTCCTGCACCTACGTGGCGGACGGGCTTGAACACGACCAGCGGGGCAAGCCGTCTACCGCCGCGGCCGATCACCAGGCGCAGCTGGACAAGCGATTGCGCAAGCTGGCGGATTTCGACTTCGGCGATTGCTGGGCGGATATTCGGGGCGAAGGCGAAACCGCGATCCTGACCTGGGGTTCGAGCGCCGCGGTAGCGCGCGAAGCGGCCGAGCGACTGAGCGTGAACGGGCAGGCAACCAGGGTCATCGCTCTCAGGCTGTTGATGCCTGCCAGTCCTGCAAAACTGGCTGCCGCGCTCGCAGGCGTGAGCCGGGTGCTGGTGCTGGAGCAGAGCCACGGCCGGCAGTTCCTGCTTTATCTGCGGGCCTGGTACGACATTACCGCGGAAGTCCGGACCCTGGCGCGGCCGGGACCGCTGCCCATCACGCCGGGCGAAATCGTGGCGCAAATCGAGGAATGGAGTTGAACATGGAACACGCGCAAACTTCCAGGCCGCCGGGTCCCAAGGAGTACAAGTCCGACCTCAAGCCGATCTGGTGCCCGGGCTGCGGTGATTTTGCCGTTCTCAACGCCGTTACCAAGGCGCTGGCGTTCCTGGAGTTGCCGCGGGAAGACGTA
>JAPHSB010000063.1 GCA_026193295.1 Lysobacterales bacterium | reverse complement strand
GGCTCACCGCAGCGCGTCGAGAGCTTCCTGGAAGAATTGTCCGGTTACACAGCCGAACCGCAGGATCGCGAGTACGCGATGCTGCTGGCCCGGCTGCGCCAGGATCAGCCCGCCGCCGAGCGGGTGGAAAGTTGGCAGAATGCTTACCTGCAGGAAAAAATCAACGCCGAGGAGTTCCAGGTCGATTCCAAGGAGATCCGGCAATACTTCAACTATGAAGCCACGCGCGACGGCATTCTGCGCCTGGTGCAGGACCTGTTCAGCGTCCAGATCAAGCCCTGGGCGACCGAGTCCTGGCATCCGGATGTCGCGGGCTACGAGTTGTGGGACGGGGACCGCCTGATCGGCCGCTTCTTTCTCGACATGCACCCGCGCGAAGGCAAGTACCAGCACGCGGCGGTTGCACAGATACGTGACGGCATCAGCGGTCAGCAGGCGCCGCTGGCCACCTTGATGTGTAACTTCCCCCGCGGCGGCGAGCTGATGGAGCACAGCCAGGTGGTGACCTTCCTGCACGAATTCGGTCACCTGATCCATTACCTGTTCGCCGGCGGTCATCACTGGTCCGGCGTGTCCGGCATCAGCACCGAGTGGGACTTCGTCGAAGCGCCCTCGCAGATGCTGCAGGAGTGGGTGTGGGACTACGACACGATTGCGCAGTTTGCGAAGAACGCCGAGGGTGAAGTCATACCCCGGGCTCTGCTGGACCGCATGATTGCGGCGCGCGATTTCGGCCTGGGCATGGGTACGCGGCGGCAGTTGTCGCTGGCGGCAATGTCGCTGGGCATATACAACCGCGACCCGGAGGGCCTCGACCTGAAGGCGTTCACTGACGCCATGACCCGCCAGTACACCAGGTTCGAACCGCTGCCGGAGGGCAATTTCTATGCGTCATTCCCCCACCTCAACGGCTACTCCGCGATCTACTACACGTACCAGTGGTCGCTGGCCATCGCTTCCGACATGTTCACCCGCTTCGAGCAGGAGGGGTTGCGCAACGTCGAAACGGCGGGCGAATACCGCGAGAAGATTCTCGAGCCGGGCGGCGCGCGGCCGGCGGCCGAACTGGTGACAGATTTCCTGGGCAGGGAGATCAGCACCAAGCCTTACGCCGACCGGCTCAGCCGCGCCGGACTAAAGGCGGACTTCGCCGAGTAGGGCCCGATCCATGGGCCCACTCCAGGGTGTGAAAATCATTGAGCTGGGCGGGATTGGCCCGGGACCCTTCTGCGGCATGCTGTTGGCCGACATGGGCGCCGACCTGGTCTGCGTCGAGCGTACGGCCCCACCGCCGCTCGACCCAGCCGTCGATTGCATGCGCCGCAACAAGCGGTCCATCGTGCTGGACCTCAAGCAGCCGGAGGACCGGGCGTCTTTCCTGCGCCTGGTCGAGAAGGCCGACGCCCTATTCGAAGGGTTTCGCCCGGGCGTGATGGAGAAGCTGGGGCTCGGGCCGGACCAGTGCCTGGCGGCGAATCCGCGGTTGGTCTACGGCCGCATGACCGGGTGGGGCCAGCACGGTCCGTTGGCGCACGCGGCGGGGCATGACATCAACTACATCTCCCTGACCGGAGTACTCCACGCCACCGGACGCCGGGCCCAGAAGCCGGTACCGCCGGTGCCGCCGACGGGAGACTTCGGCGGCGGCGCGATGTTCCTGGCCTTCGGCCTGGTGTGTGCCCTGCTGGAGGCCCTCAAGTCCGGCCAGGGCCAGGTGGTGGACGCGGCCATGACGGACGGTTCGGCATTGTTGATGGCGCTGTTCCATTCGCTGGACGCACAGGGCCAGCTGAGCATGGAGCGCGGCACCAACCTGCTGGACAGCGGCGCCCATTTTTACGACGTCTACGAAACGCGCGATGGGAAGTACATTTCACTGGGGGCCATAGAGCCGCAGTTCTATGCGGAACTGTTGCAGAAGGCGGGGTTGGACTCCGAAGAATTCAGCCCCCAGCTGGACGCGCGCAAATGGCCCGAGCTGCAACGCAAGCTCGAGAGCCTGTTCAAAACGCGCACGCGCGAAGAATGGTGCGGGTTGATGGAAGGGACCGACATCTGCTTCGCGCCGGTGCTTGATTTGCGCGAGGCGCCGCAGCACCCGCACAACCGGGCCCGCGGGACCTATGTGGACGTCGACGGCATGACCCAGCCGGCCCCGGCGCCGCGTTTCAGCCGCACGTCGCCGGAAATACAGCATGGACCGCACGTCCCGGGTGCCGATACCGACGAAGTGTTCATGGACTGGGGTGTGCCTCGGGCGCACACAAGCCCGGGCGACTGATTGCACCACACATGCGCCGCGTTATCTTCAGCCTGTTGCTCGCCCTGAGCCCTGCGCTTTTGCGGGCCCAGGCGGTAGTGCCGGCCGGCTCCGAACCGCCCAGGCAGGTCCACTGGGCCGTTGGCGCATTCTTCGGCACGGGCTGGTACCAGGTGGATGACAACCGCTCGGTTTTCGTGTTGCGGATACCACCCCGACAGGCCTTGAGCAGGGCCAGCCTGGACGAGGACGGCAACCGTCACCTGGGAATAGAAATCCAGTATCCAGTGTCGCTGGGCCTGAACAAGCTGGACGAGGCGCCTGATTTCATCGAGTTCGACAATTACGCCACCATCAGCTTTACACCCGGCATCCAGGTGGAAGTGCCGATCAACCGGAGATGGTCACTGCGGCCCTACGCCCACCTGGGTTATGGCTGGGAGAATGAAACGCAGGAGGGTGCCGTGATCTGGTATGGCGGTGTCAAGAGCCGCTACCATTTCAATGAAGGCCGCTTTCGCTGGTCACTCTTGAACGGCCTGTTTGTCGCCGGTTACAAGCCCGAGTTCGAGAACCGGGGTCAGTATGCCTCGTTCATGACCGGCGTGGAATTTGACCAGCCATTGCAGTCACTGCGGCTGAACGATGACCCGCTGTACCTGAACTGGTATCTCACCTATGACTGGTACTTCGACGAGCTCAGCTTTCACATCGACGAGGAGCGCGTCGAGTCCTTCCGGGATCAGTGGGAACTCGGCCTGGCCCTGGGCAAACGTGGCAAGCCGCTCAAAATCTGGTTCATGAAGTTCGAACACATCGGGCTGGCCTATCGCTGGAGCTCCAATGCGAAATTCAACGCCATCACCGTGAATTTCCGGTCGCCCTTCACCGATTGAGCGAACGATCGAATTTAATTAAGCAGAATCTAATATTGCATAATTACATTAAGATAAACTAATATTGAGGATCCACTGTCCAAAACAGAAGGCGGAGCAATGGCTGATAAACTCATCATCGTGATGGCGAATACCGATACCCGCAACGGCGAAGAACTCGGCGCCCCCATTTTCCAGGCGACGGTCGCCGCCGCGATGGAATACGAAGTGGACGTGATTTGCACCGCGACCTCGGGACGCCTGATGAAAAAAGGCGTGGCCGAGAAACTGTTCGTCAAGGAAGGGTCGCCCAAGTCGGTGTATGATTTCATCAAGGACGCACACGAGGCGGGCGCAAAGTTCTACTGCTGCTCGCCCAACCTCGACCTGTTCGATATGACCACGGACGATCTCATTCCCGAATGCGAGGGCATTGTCGGCGGCGCCCACCTGATCGAACAGGTCATGGAGGAAGACTGCAGGGTTTTGACCTATTAGTTTTAACCTATAAATTGAGTAATGGCCGGCGCCCCGCTATTGGCAGCCGGCGCGGGATCACCCCAGGAGCAACATGGCGCACGCGCACTCTACCCGAATCCAGGAATTCATCGGCGATCCGGTTTCCGACAGCCCCGCGGTCGGTCGAGACCAGCTGGAGGAAATCTTCCAGGATATCCAGAAGGACATCCGCTTCGACCACGAACTCAACGGCTGCCTCAACTGCGGTATCTGCACGGCAACCTGCCCGGCGGCCCACTACTACGACTTCAGTCCCCGCGAGATCGTCCAGCTGCTGTGGACGGAAAACCTGGAAGGCATCTACGACGCCATGCAGGAAAAAATCTGGGCCTGCGCCCAGTGCTATACCTGTGCTGCGCGCTGCCCATTCAACAATTCGCCGGGCGGCTTGATCATGCTGATGCGCGAGGCCGCCATCAAGCACGGTATGGAGTCGGCCAAGAACGTGCTGCGGCCGTTCAGTCGAGTGATGCTGAAGCTCATATCGACGGGCAACCAGTTGTCGCCCGACATGATCAACGCTGAAGGCTTTCCCGACTGGGGGCCGAACATCTCGAAGGTCGACGCGCCGCTGAAAATTTTGCGCAAGGCCATCCCGATGCCGACACTGAACACCACCGAAACCGCCTGGGAGGTCAACCTCACCACATCGGTGGAGCTCTACACGATCTGGGAGGAGACCGGCGTCCTCGACCAGCTCGAGACGATCGACGAAAACCTGTACGACGTGATCCTCGACATCATGGACGAGAAGCGCGAAGACCTCGAGGACTGGGAAGAAGAGAAGGCAGACGCTGACGACGACGATTGATGCGATTCAATAATCGCGGACAATGTCCGCTCCTACGTCAACCGCTTGACCGAAATTAACTGGAAACGTAGGACCGAATTCATT
>JAPHSB010000007.1 GCA_026193295.1 Lysobacterales bacterium | reverse complement strand
TGCCGGGCACCGGCAGGCAGGGATAATCGGGGTCGCCGTCCGCCAGCCCGATCTCCAGCCCCTCCGGCAACAGGCCGCGACTGTCCAGCAGCATGGTGCTGGCTGACATGTACGCCCCCGAATCGAAGATCTGCCGCATGTCCGCGCGCGGCGCGCGGACACCGCGCAGAATGCCGTTGATGTCGGGCAGCAGCAAATCGAAGTTCTCGATCTCCGGGTGAGCGGAGAGAAACGCTTCCAGTTCCTGTTGCCTCGAATCGACCATGCTACGCACCCTGTCTAGAAGCCAATCTACTACAGCAGATACATGCTCGCCAGCAAGCCCATGAGCGTCATCGAGATGGTGTAGGGCAGCGCCAGCAGCACCATGCGGCCATAGCCGAGCCGGATCAGTGGCGCCAGTCCGGAAGTCAACAGGAACAGGAATGCGGCCTGGCCATTGGGTGTCGCCACCGATGGAATGTTTGTACCGGTGTTGATCGCCACCGCCAGCAGGTCGAAATGTTCGCGGCTGATGGTTCCTGCCTGCAGTGCGGCATTGACTTCGCTGATGTAAACCGTGGCAACGAAGACGTTGTCCGTGATCGACGACAACACGCCGTTGGCGATAAAGAAAACCGGCACCTGGATGTGTTGTTCCATGCCCAGGACATAATTGATCGTGGGCTGGATCAGGTGCTGGTCATGGATCACGGCAACAATCGCGAAAAACACCACCAGCAGGGCCGTGAAGGGCAGCGCCCCGGAGAATGCAGGACCAAGCCGGTGCTCATCGATAATGCCGGTGAACGCAGTGGCCAGCACGATGACGGTGAGGCCGATCAAGCCGACTTCAGCCCAGTGAAAGGCCAGGCCAATCACCAGGAGCACGGCAATGACCCCCTGAACGATCAGCGTGGCGCGCTGCTCAGCCGTGCGGTTCGCTTCGGCGATGCGTTCAAACTCCTCCAGGATGCGGCGCGCAGCCACAGGCAATTGAGCCCCGTAGCCCAGGATCCGGAATCGCTCCACCCCCACGCAGGTGAGCAGACCTACCGCCAGCACCGGCAGAGTAACCGGCGCCATGCGCACGAAGAATTCCTGGAAATGCCAGCCCGCTACACTGCCGATGAGCAAATTCTGGGGCTCGCCAACCAGCGTGGTCACGCCGCCCAGGGCGGTGCCGACCACCGCGTGCATGACCAGGTTGCGCATGAAGGCCCTGAAGCCCTCGAGGTCTTCGCGGGTTTCAGCTCCGATCCCGCTGTCGTCTGCGTTGTCGTGATCGTCGTCGAAACCCTTGCCCGACGTCACCTTGTGATACACCCCGTAGAAGCCGGCGGTCACGGTGATGACCACGGCAGTCACGGTCAGCGCGTCCAGAAAGGCTGACAAGACAGCTCCCGCGAAACAGAACATCAAGGACAGGAGGGTCTTGGAGCGGACGCGAATAAAGATCTTCGTGAAGATGTAGAGCAAAAGATCCTTCAGGAAATAAATGCCGGCAACCATGAAGATCAACAGCAGGATCACCGCGAAGTTCTTCTCGGTCTCGTGATAAACCGTGGCCGGTGAGGTCAGGCCAATCAAGACGGCCTCCAGCGCGAGCAAACCGCAAGGCTGCAGCGGATAGCACTTGAGCGCCATGGCCAGGCAGAAAATGAATTCCGCCAGCAGAATCCAGCCGGTGACAAACGGGCCCACCAGCATCAACAGCAACGGATTGACCAGCAGGAATATCAGGATGGTCCGCTTGTACCAACCGGCAGCGCTGCCCAGGAAGTTGTCCAGGATGGAACGGCTAAGGGTACGAGTCATGGTTTCAATTCCCGGTGTGGGCTGCCTGCCCCGACGTCGGCGCATTATACGGCGACATCCGTTGCTTCCAAGCGTATCCGATTGAAACATTCTGCGCAGGGTAAGGTGGTTTCCATTTGTGCGGACCTACCCTATGCTTTGAATTACCACCCTCGGAGGAAACCCGCATGGACAAGAGCCACGAAGACAAAGCACAAGGGACGCCCATCGATGCCAGGCGGCGCCGTTTGCTGGAAGCTGCCGGGGCCGGTGCCATGACCGCGACCATGACCGCAGCCTTCGGCACCGCTCTGGCGGGCGCACCGGGCCGGGCCGAGGCCAGCGTGGTGAAACCGCTCCGCTGGGGTTTCGTCGGCACCGGCGGCATCGCCAACTCGATGGCGGGGAGAATCAAGCAGGCGGCGAATGCCGAGCTGGCAGCGGTATCCAGCCGAAAGATGGAAACCGCGCGGGAATTCGCCGACCAGCACGGCGTTCCCAACGCCTTCGACTCGTGGGCCGACATGCTGGCCTTCGACGGCGTGGACGCCATATACGTGGCCACGCCCACCAGCGTGAAGGAAGAAATCTGCATTGCCGCGGCCGCCCACGGCAAGCACGTGCTGGGCGAAAAGCCGTTCGCCAACCTGCCCTCCCTGCAGCGCATCACGGCCGCCTGCCGGGCTGCCGGCGTCGGTTTCATGGACGCTACGCACTTCGTGCATTCACCGCGGACCGCCTACATCAAGTCGCAGATCCCCGAGCAGGTGGGTTGGCCCTGGTCTGTCGCCTCCGCCTTCCAGTTCGGGCTCTCGGACCCCAGGAACATCCGCATGAACCCGGCGCTGGAACCCTACGGCGCCATCGGCGACGCCGGCTGGTACAACATGCGGGTTGCCGTCGAATACCTGCCCCAGGAGGTGGAAATCGCTTCGGTTTACGCCTGCCTGCGCCGCGGCGGCCCTTACCAGGCCGCGGTCAGCGGCAGTGGCATGATCGTCCTCAGCGATGGCTCCACCACCACCTGGAACTGTGGTTTCGAGTCCGGCGCCGGCATCATGGATTTGCGCATATCCGGCGCCAAGGGCGTCATCAAGCTGGACGATTTTCTGACCCGGCGCCCCACCGACCGGCCCGCCGATTACGAGTACCGGCAGAATTGGAACGACACGCGCTTCGTCGAGGTACCCTTCGACAAGCCCGAAGCCAGTCTCATGTTCGAGGACTTTGCGGTCATGGTGATCGACAAAGACGCAATCGCACGAAGCATGCGAGCCAGCGAGCGCACACAGGATTGGCTGGACGCGATATGGGAGAGCGCCCTGGAGAACGAAATAGTCTGAGGCCAGGCGCCGCGAAAAATTAGTTTGCGCTCTTGCCCGAGTGGTGTTCTGCTATGCAGCCCATGAACTCGCACGTCATCTTCGTCGCCCCATTCTTCCTCGAAACCACCCTGCGCTTCGTCGCCGGGGCGGCCGCCCTGCCCGGCGTGAACCTCAGCCTGGTCAGCCAGGACCCCGCTGAAAAGCTGCCCGCCGGCCTGCACTCGGCCCTGGCGGCTCACTGGCGGGTTGAGAACGCGCTGGATCCCGATCAACTGGTGCACGCTGCGCATATGCTGGCGCAGAAACTGGGGCCGCCACGGCGCATGCTCGGCGCGCTCGAGCAACTGCAGGTGCCACTGGCAGAGGCCCGCGAAACCCTCGGCGTCACCGGACTCGACGCTGCTGCGGCCATGAACTTCCGCGACAAATCGCGCATGAAGGACGTGCTGCGCGAGGCCGGCCTGCCCTGTGCCCGCCATGCCCTGGCGGGTAGCGCCGAACGCGCCGCGGCATTCGGGCAAACCACCGGGTATCCGGTGGTCGCCAAACCACCGGCGGGAGCCGGCGGCAAGGGGACCTTTCGGCTGGATTCGGAACAGGACCTGCAGACCTTGTTGCAACGGTATCCGCCCAGCCCGGCCGATCCGATCCTGCTCGAGGAGTTCGTGCTCGGCACTGAGCATTCTTTCGACAGCGTGGTGATTCGTGGCCGGCCAGCCTGGTACTCGATCTCGCGCTACATGCCGCCACCCCTGCAGGTGCTGGAGAATCCCTGGATCCAATGGTGCGTGTTCCTGCCCCGCGATGTGAGCGGCCCGGAGTATGCCGCGATCCGCGACGCCGGATTCCGCGCGGTCCAGTCCCTCGGCCTTGAAACCGGCCTCAGCCACATGGAATGGTTTCAGCTGCGCGACGGCCGCATTGCGATCTCGGAGGTCGGCGCCCGCCCGCCGGGCGCGCAGTTCACCAGCCTGATGTCCTGGGCGCATGACCTGGACTTCTACCAGGCC
>JAPHSB010000108.1 GCA_026193295.1 Lysobacterales bacterium | reverse complement strand
TATATTTGGGGTCAGAGTAAAAATACCCGAGAGAATTTCGGGTATTTTTACTCTGACCCCAAATATCCTCGGTATTTTTACTCTGACCCCAAATATCACGGGTATTTTTACTCTGACCCCAAATATACTGACCCCAAATATAATTCCCCGAACCAGTCCAGGATCCTCTTATTGACGGTTTCGGCATGGGTCTCCATGAACCAGTGTCCCGCGCCGGGGATACCCTCGGCGTGTCCGCCGCTGTCGGCCACGATCTGCAGCCACCTGGCCGAGTGGAACATCATTGGTTTGCGCTCGCCGAACAGGAACAGCACGGGGCACTGTGGTCGGTACCTGCCCAGCAGATGGGTGCGTTTCCACGGCAGCAGCAGGTTCCGCCACAGGTAGAAATACGGATAACCGCAGCGCGAGCGGAGCGCGGCGCGTTGGCGCGACGGCACGCCGATCACCTTGCCCACGCCCTGCGCCAGCAGCCCGCCCAGCGGCGGGATGACGCCGCCGACCAGCCAAGCGGCGATCAGCGCCCACTGGTAGGCCGTGATCATCAGGGCTTGCTTGAGACCCGGCGACAGGTGGCCACCAATATCCAGGGCGGCCATCTTGACGAACAGCTCGGGATGCTGCTGCTCCAGCAGGTAGCCGAGGTAGGCGCCCCAGTCGTGCGTGACCAGGCCGACCTGGCCCTCCGGATGCACCTGCCGGATGGTGGCGACGATCCGCCTCGTCAGCTCGGGAAAATCGAAGCCGCCCGCCCGCACGCTCTGCTCCCCGAAGTTCGGCAGGGTCAGCAGCACGCAGCGGAAATCCGCGCCCAACGCAGCGACCTGCTTGCGCCACAGGCTTGCGTTGTCCGGCCAGCCGTGGATGAACACCAGGGTCGGGCCATCGGGTTTGCCCTCGATGCGGTATTCACAAACCGCGTAATGGGCGTCAGTCATCGGCTTTACCTCTGCACGGGCGACCAGGCCACGCCGTCGGGGCTCGATTGAACCTGCACCCGGGCCAGGGTTTCCCCGCTGTCGAGGTTCACCACCAGCATCGAGTTGTCGTTGCGCACCGTGACGAAAGCGTGGACGTTGTCGGGGTGCGGGAATACGCCGGCGGTGGACGGCTCATCAACCTGGGTCATTCCGAGTGGAATGTGCCGAATAACGCGCTGCCCGGCGACGTCGCCCATCATCAGGGTGCCGCTGGTGGCGTGTGGCACGAGCGCGTACCGGCCGTTTGGCGTGAACTCCACGCGGTAGGGGAAGCCCGGGGACGGGAGGGTCTTGACCACTTCGAGGCTGCCGGTGTCGATGATCGAAACCGTATCCTCGGCCCGGTTGCCGGCCCAGACCCAGCGGCCGTCGGGTGATACACCGACGCCTTCGCACTCCTGGCCGGTGTCGATGTCCTTGATCTTGGATCCGCTCTGGAAATCGAAGACGCTGACGCTGCCGGCACCGGACATGTTCGAGGAATAGAGCCGCTGCCGGTCGGGCGACAGCGCCAGCATGTGCGAGCCGTCCAGGCCGGTCTTGAAGACGCGCTCGACGGCGCCGCTCTCCACGTTGACCAGCAGCAGCGCCTGGCTGTCCTCGACGGTACACACCACCTCGCTGTCGTTCACCCACTGCACGTCGTGCGGCGCCCTGAACTCACCGAGGTCGATGGTCTTGAGGGTGTCGCCACCGGGCAGCGAGATCAGGCTCAGGGTCTTCTGCACGGCGCCGCCACGCTTGCGGTAATTGGTGACGATGGCGCGCTCGCCATCCGGCG
This sequence comes from Lysobacterales bacterium, assembly GCA_026193295.1. GTDB lineage: Bacteria > Pseudomonadota > Gammaproteobacteria > Xanthomonadales > SZUA-36 > CALKKN01. Next base: position 4,924 of record JAPHSB010000108.1, on the reverse strand, counting down.
ACACGGCCACCTCGTGCGGCCCGCCGACTACCGGGACGTGTTTGTAGGCCTCCATGTTGGCCAGGTCGATCAGCGTGACGGTATCGGAGGCCTGGTTGACGACAATAACCGTGCCGCTTAACGAGACGGCCCCGTCGCTCGTGGCGCCGGCGGCCGCATTCAGCGGGCCAAAGACAGCGCCCGCCAGCAGGGCCACCCGAGCGGCCCGGCGCCAAAACGAGCCCGGACGGTAATGCGTAAAGTGGGTTGAATTCATTTGGGTCCTCTCATCTCGAATAGTCCTGGTGCCCGAACATCCGCCGGTAGGCTACCGGCGTCAGGCCGGCCAGTCGCTTGAACAGGCGGCGGAAGAACGAAGTATCGGCATAACCGACCGCGGCGCTGATCTCCTCTACCGGCAAGTCACTGGTTTCCAGCAAGTGCTTGCCCTGCTCGATGCGCAGGTTCTGCAGGTAGTCTATCAGCGGCACGCCAGTGGCGGCCTTGAAGCGTCGCTTGAAGGTGCGTTCGGGAACGTTGTCGTGCTGCAGGGCCCGCGCGACCACCTGGCCCACGGCGTCATGCGCGCGGAAGTGCTCCTGCAGCCACTCCTCTGCGCGGCGCACCACGGCATCACCGTGCGGCAGTGGCCGCACCAGCGACGTGTAAGGCAGTTCGCCCTCGTCGTGCCATTTCAGCAGGTAGACCTTGGCGATCCTCAGCGCCTCGCCGGGATTGGCGTGGCGGGCAATGATGTGCAGCGCGAGGTCGTGCCAGGAGGTGGTGCCGCCAGCGGTGACGATACGGCCCTTGGGGTCTGCGTAGACGAGATTGGGGGCGGGATCGAAGCGCACATCGGGATAGTTGCGGCGGAACAGGTCCTGGTAACCCCAGTGCGAGGTAGCCGGGCAACCGTCCAGCAACCCGGTTTCGGCGAGCAGCACGGCCCCGGAGCAGGCCGAGTAGATGTGGGAGCCGGTGGCATGCCGGCGGCGGATCCACTCGACCAGTTCCGGGTAGCGGCCGGCCAGCGATTCGTCCGGACCCAGCCACAGTTCGGGCAGGATCACGATCGGCGCCGCCGGGTCGTCGCTGGCCGCGCAGTCCGGGTTCACCGGGATGCCGTTGCCGCAGGTAAAGAGGCGACCGTCCGGAGAGACGATGCGCACCCGGAAATAGCGTGTCTCGTCGGCTGAACGCAGCAGGGTCTGCCAGATGCTGCCGGTGGCTGCGAGGACGTCCAGCATGCCGTAGAGGGCCGATCCGGCGGATTCCGGGATGGCCACAATCAGCACGTCAATTGGATATTCTTCGTTCGTTTTCACGTACATTTGTCAAATAATGGCACAAAAAGCCTGTTTATGACAAATCTGCATCTTACGGCTGGGTCTGGTAGGCGTCATTCTGTAGTCAAGCCGCGACCGACCGCGGTACGACCACACAATCGATGGAGGAAAGATCATGAAACAAGCGAAGCAAAACGAGCAAATGAACAATGGCCGGCAGATCAACGGCGTCGATCTCGACACGCTGATGGCAACCGTCGCTGCGATCCAGGCCGACCCGGAGCTGGGCGCCTCGAAGTTCCGCGCCCGCAACGCCTGGCTGGGCGGCAACCACAACCGCAGCACGGTGAGCGGATTCTACGGCGCGAAGCAGGAAATCGCGCACCAGCAGACGTTCACGATGGACGCCGACGAGCCCGCGATACTGGCCGGGCATGACCAGGGCGCCAACCCGGTCGAGCACCTGCTGCACGCACTGGCTTCCTGCCTGACCACCAGCATGGTGGCGCATGCGGCCGTGCGCGGCATCGAGATCAAGGAACTGGAGTCCGAGCTGGAAGGCGACATCGACCTGCGCGGCTTCCTCGGGCTGGCGCCCGATGTGCCCAAGGGCTATACCGAAATCCGCGCGAAGTTCCGCGTCAAGGCCAGTCCCGAAGACCTGCCGCGGATCAGGGAGCTGGCCGCGTTCTCGCCGGTGTTCAATACCATCACTCAAGGTGCCAGGGTGGTGGTGGACGTCAAGCTGAAATGAGCCTTGCGTATCTCCACGCAGAACAGCGGCCTCCCGGTGAGGCCGTTGTTTTGTGCCCGGGGCCTGCTTTTCGGCTCCACCTCTATATACTCTGCAAATATGTCTGGCGAATCCGTATTCGATGGAGGTTGCACCTGCCGGCAGGTGCGTTACCGCATGCAGCGGGCGCCGCTGTTCGTGCATTGCTGCCACTGCCGCTGGTGCCAGCGCGAGACTGGTGCGGCGTTCGCGCTGAACGGCCTGGTAGAGGCTGCTGAAGTAAGCCTGCTCCACGGTGAGGTGGAGATGGTCGATACGCCTTCCAACAGCGGCCGCGGCCAGCGCATTGCCCGCTGCCCCATCTGCAAGGTCGCGGTGTGGAGCAACTACAGTGGCGCGAAAGACGCCATTCATTTCGTACGGATCGGAACATTGGACAATCCCGACATGTTTCCGCCGGATATTCATATCTTCACGTCTTCGAAACAGCCGTGGGTGAACCTCGAGGGAGGCGCGCCGGCCGTGCCGGAGTATTACGACTGGCGGAAATCCTGGCCTGAAGAGAGCGTTGCCCGGTACCGCAAGGCGCTGGGAAAATCATGAGCCTCGATTCCCGCGGCAATTGCTCCTGCATTGCTCCAATACCGTCCATGGCCCAGGCCAGCTTCTCGACCTCTGTCAGGCCAGGAGTGGACGAATGGCGGTTTGCCCACAGGGCAAGAAGCCTTGGGGCAACGACGGCGGGTCGTGGGTTGTCTGCGGCTCCGAAGGCGGGGGCCGCGGCCCCCGCCTTCAAGGCTCAATGGGTCAGCCCTTGGGTGTGCGCTGGATAGGGCATTTGAAATCGGCTTCCATGGCCCGCGTGATGGTGATGTCACCTGCATCGTAGGCATCCATGATTTCGTGCTCGGAGGTCAGCAGGTAAGGCTCGACGTCCATCAGGAACGTGACCAGGTGCACGGCCCACTTGCCGCCGTGATAGTGCTTGTCGCCCGGGCCAACTCCCGCGACCGGCAGCTGGTTGTCGACACCATTGGTAATCGGGTAAATGGGATCCTTGCCCGTCATCGGCGCGGCGGCTGGCGGCACGATCGTGCCGACCACGTCGCCATCGTAGTACAGGGCGCCGAAGCCGGCCTGGGCGGCGACGTTGGTGGAAAACAGGACAAGTAAGAATGCAATCGTGGAAATGAATTTCATGTGAATCTCCTGAATATGCTCTGGGTTGCCTTGTGGCGCGGGAGCCATTCCCGGCCTGCCATCAGAAGCTACAGACCAGATATCCGGAAAGTGTCACGAAACTCTCACTTTTTTGACTCGGGGTGCAACGTGGGTGAATAAAGTCTGGCGGAGCGTTTGAAAACAGGCTGCACAAGGTAGAATAGCGCGGCCGCGTATTTGTCACTGAGCGCTCCGCTGCCAACTACGATCAGAACAATGGCAATCACGACGCCAACTATCAGGTCATTGAACCCACACTCGCAGGCTCCGCCATGCCCAATGCAACTGTAAGCCCCCGCGTCCGCACCTTCCTCGGCCACCCCGTCGGCCTCGGCTACCTGGCCTTTACCGAGGCGTGGGAGCGCTTTTCGTTCTACGGCATGCAGACCTTGCTGGTGCTCTACATGACCAAGTTCCTGCTGCTGCCGGGCCACGTGGAAAATGTCGCGCTGTTCGAGCCGTTCCAGGCGCTGTACGGGCTCGACGGCCAGGCGCTGGCCTCGGCGATTTTCGGCACCTACGCGGCCAGTGTTTACCTGACGCCGATCCTGGGCGGCTTTCTAGCCGATCGCGTGCTGGGCAAGCGCCGCACCGTGTTGCTGGGCGCGATCACCATGGCCATCGGCCATTTCCTGATGGCGTTCGAGCTGACCTTTCTGTTCGCGCTGCTTTGCCTGGTGCTGGGCAGCGGCATGTTCAAAGGTAATCTCTCGAGCCAGGTCGGGTCGCTTTACGCACCGGATGATCTGCGCCGCGCCGATGCCTTCCAGATTTTCTACCTCGGCATCAATGCCGGGGTCATCGCCTCGCCGCTGATCGTCGGCACCCTGGGCGAGGTTTATGGCTGGCACTACGGCTTCGGCGCGGCCGGCGTCGGCATGCTGATCGGCCTGGGCATCTACCTGGCCGGGCAGAAGCATCTGCCCAGGGAGCACTTCGCGCCCAAGGCAAAAGCCAGGATCGCGGCGCCGAAGCTCGAGCGGCACGAGTGGCCCGCGGTGATCGCCTTGCTGCTGCTGATCCCGGTGCTGGCGATTGCCATCGTGCCCAATAACCAGATCTTCAACGCCTACCTGGTGTGGGGCGACCAACAGTTCGACCTGGTCTGGCGCGGAACTCGGCTGCCCACCACCTGGCTGGTCACGCTGGACGCCGTCGTCAGCGTCAGCTTCCTGGCGCTGGTCGCGCTGTTCTATCGCTGGTACGGCAAGCACTGGCGCGAGCCCGACGAAATCAGCAAGCTGATCATCGGCTCGGTGATCTCGGTCGCCGGCGTATTGTGCCTGTACATGGCGGCGGCGACGCAGGGGCCCGGCGAGAAGATCGGTCTGGCCTGGCCGGTGGCCTTCCATGTCGTCAACAGCATCGCCTTCGCCCACATCTTCCCGATCAGCCTGGCGCTGTTTTCCAAGGTGGCGCCCAAGGCGGTCAATGCGACCATGCTCGGCATGTACTTCCTGGCGTTCTTCATCGGCAACAGCCTGGTCGGCTGGGTCGGCGGCTTCTACGAAACCATGCCGGCCGATCGATTCTGGCTGATGCACGCCGGCTTCGCGGCGTTCTCACTGGCGGTGTTCGTGCTGTTCAAGGTATTCATAGGAAAGCGCTTCGACGGCCCGCAGTAACGGGGGTCACAGCGACGGTTGCCGCGTGGGTGACCTGATGATATGAGTCAATGATTTACGGAAGCTGGTTCTGACCGGCT
>JAPHSB010000421.1 GCA_026193295.1 Lysobacterales bacterium | reverse complement strand
TGGGCCACACCGGCAGGAACGTTCACCAGTCGCCACCGGTGGTCACGCTGCTGCTGGCCGGGATGACTCTGTCGGTGGTGTTTCGCGTTTTCCTGCCGCTGGTCGACGCCAGCCATTACTCGCTGTGGGTTGCCCTTTCAGGGCTTGCGTGGATCGCAACCTTCGCCCTGTTTACGCTGGTCTTTGCCCCCATGTTGATCCGGCCACGAGCGGATGCGCCCAGGGCAGGGGCGGGGTCAGAGTGAAAATGGGCGTACCCATTTCTTCACCGACCCCGTAGGATAGTCGAGCCCATTTTTACTCTGACCCCATTTATATCCAATGACTGAAATCACCCGCTCCTTCGCCGACCACGAACGCATACCGCTCAAGGACTATGCCGAAAAGGCCTACCTCGACTACTCGATGTACGTCGTACTCGACCGCGCCCTGCCGCACATCGGCGACGGGCTCAAGCCGGTGCAGAGGCGCATCGTCTACGCGATGAGCGAATTGGGACTCAGCGCGACCTCCAAGCACAAGAAGTCCGCCCGCACCGTGGGTGACGTGATCGGCAAGTTCCACCCACACGGCGACTCGGCCTGCTACGAAGCCATGGTGCTGATGGCGCAACCTTTTTCCTACCGCTATCCATTGATCGACGGGCAGGGCAACTTCGGTTCCCCGGACGACCCCAAGTCCTTCGCAGCCATGCGCTACACGGAGTCGCGGCTGACTGCCTATGCGAAAACCCTGCTCAGCGAACTGGGCATGGGTACGGTCGAATGGTCCCCCAATTTCGACGGCACGCTGCAGGAACCGGCGATGCTGCCGGCCCGGCTCCCCAATGTGCTGCTGAACGGCAGCATGGGTATCGCGGTCGGCATGTCGACCGATATCCCGCCTCACAATTTGCGTGAAGTCGTGTCGGCCTGCATCCGGCTGCTGGAGCAACCCAAGGCGACCACTGCCGAACTCTGCGAGCACGTCCGGGCGCCGGATTACCCAACCGAGGCGGAAATCATCACCCCGGCGGAAGAATTGCTGCAGATGTACGAAAGCGGCACCGGCTCAGTCAAGATGCGCGCGGTCTGGGAACAGGAAAACGGGGAAATCGTGATCACCGCGCTGCCCCACCAGGTATCTCCTGCCAAAGTGCTGGAGCAGATCGCCCAGCAAATGCAGGCCAGGAAACTGCCGATGGTCGAGGACCTGCGCGATGAATCCGACCACGAGGACCCAACCCGTCTCGTCATCGTGCCCCGTTCCAACCGCGTGGACATGGAACAGCTGATGAACCATCTGTTCGCCACCACTGACCTCGAACGCAATTACCGCGTCAACCTGAACGTCATCGGCGTGAACGGCAAGCCTCAAATCCTGGGGCTGCGCGCCCTGCTGAAGGAATGGCTCGGTTTTCGCATGGATACGGTCGTCCGGCGGCTCAACCATCGCCTCGACCAGGTCGTCGACCGCCTGCACATCCTCGAAGGCCTGCTGGTCGCCTACCTGAACATCGACGAGGTGATTTACATCATTCGCCACGAGGACAAGCCCAAGCCGGTCCTGATGGCACGCTTCAAACTGACCGGCACCCAGGCCGAGGCGATCCTGGAACTGAAGTTACGGCACCTGGCCAAGCTCGAAGAGATGAAGATCCGCGATGAGCAGGACGTGCTGGCGGACGAACGCAGCGAGATCGAGACGCTGCTCGGCTCCAAGGCCCGGCTGAAGACCCTGATCAAGAACGAACTGCTGGCCGACGCCGAGCAGTACGGGGACGAGCGCCGCTCGGTGCTGGTCGAGCGGGATGCCGCCCAAGCCCTGCGCGAAGAGGATCTGGTGCCTTCCGAGCCGGTAACCGTCATCCTGTCGAAGTCCGGCTGGGTGCGCGCCGCCAAGGGCCATGACGTCGACGCGTCGACGCTGAATTACCGCGCCGGCGACGAGTTCCAGCATGCCGCCTACGGACGCAGCAACGAGCAAGCGGTGTTCCTGGACTCACGTGGCCGGGCCTACTCACTGTCGGCCCACACCCTGCCCTCGGCGCGCGGCCTGGGCGAGCCCCTGACCAGCCGCTTCACACTGCAGGCCGGCGAGCGGTTCCTGTGGACGCTGTGTGGCAATGCGCAGCAGTCAATTGTACTGGCCAGTTCCTTCGGTTACGGCTTCGTTACCGAGCTGGGTAATTTGCACAGCCGCATGAAGGCCGGTAAAGCGCTGTTGTCGGTGCCAGCGGGCGCGCAGCCCGTGATGCCTGCGCTGGTCAAGGCCGAAGGGGATAACCTCGTGGTTTGCGCCACGTCCGAGGGCTACCTGCTGGCTTTCCCGCTGGAGGAGGTACCGGAACTCACCAAGGGCAAGGGCAACAAG
>JAPHSB010000422.1 GCA_026193295.1 Lysobacterales bacterium | reverse complement strand
GGGATATGTTTTATCTGTTTTATAAAATGCTCTACCAGGGCTTGAAGGCGAAATTTCCCTCAAAACGCTCGCTGATTTCATCTCGTGACGGTGCGTGGTTTTGCGTACCATTCACTTCAATCTTACATGCCCCCATAATTGCAGCAAGGCGACCTGTCGTCTCCCAGTCCAGTTTGTTCATTAACCCGTACAACAACCCTGCACGATAGGCATCGCCACAGCCTGTGGGGTCCTGCACATCGTCCGGTTCCACGGTGGCGATGGTGTGCAGGTCGTCCCGCGTGCGGAGCACGGACCCTTCGCCGCCGCGGGTGACGATCAGCGCCTCCACCTGCTCGGCGATGTCCTTGCCGTTCAGTCCCGTCCGCTCCTTCAGGAGCTGGTACTCGTAATCGTTGACGACGATGTACTTCGCTTCCCGTATGAACTGCTTCAACTCCTCGCCATTGAACAGGGTCATGCCCTGTCCGGGGTCGAAGATGTGGGGAATCCCAAGCTCGGCGAAATCGTGGCTGTGCTGGATCATGGCCGCCTTGCCGTCGGGCGCCACGATGCCGATCTTGATGCCTTCGGCATTTGCCACCCGGTTCAGGTAGCTGTGCTGCATGGCGCCCGGGTGGAAGGCGGTGATCTGGTTGTCGTCGATGTCCGTGGTGATGAAGGCCTGCGGCGTGAACGCTCCTTTGACGTGACGCACGTAGCGGGTCGAAATGCCCAACTGGTCCAGGTGCCTCTGATAGGGCCCGAAGTCATCGCCCACCGTGGCCATCGGGTAGGGTTCGCCACCCAGCAGCCGCAGGTTGTAGGAAATGTTGCCCGCCACGCCGCCGAACTCGCGCCGCATCTGGGGGACCAGGAAGGCGACATTCAGGATATGCACCTTGTCGGGCAGAATGTGCTCTTTGAACTGGTCCGGAAACACCATGATGGTGTCGTAGGCCAACGATCCACAAATCAGGGCGGACATGCGATTCCTCGTCATCTGATATACAAATGGGCGCATTCTATCGGATTTGCCGATTGGCGGGGCATTTGGTTGGATGTTGCGTGATATTGGTGATATATCAGAGGAGGGCGACAGCTCGAATTTGGCCGCTTCGGAGACTGGCGCCGGGTCACCGGAAGGCGCATAAATAAAGGTTTTTCAATGGTTTCTTACTTGCGGCAATCGGTGTTGACTGATACATTAGCTGACCCAGCACAACGCGGTTTAATGGATTATTCGTCATCATGGTTTTCAAAAGTCTTCGCGGCTTGTTTTCCAACGATTTGTCGATCGACCTGGGGACGGCCAACACTCTGATCTACGTCCGCGGGCAGGGTATCGTGCTGAACGAACCCTCCGTGGTAGCGGTGCGCATGGATCGCGGGCCGGGCGGGCCACAGCACGTGGCAGCGGTCGGGACGGCGGCCAAACAGATGCTGGGCAGGACGCCGGGCAACATCCGCACGGTTCGCCCCCTGAAGGATGGCGTCATTGCCGACTTCAACATGACCGAGGCTTTGTTGCAGCACTTTATCCGCAGGGTTCACCCGTCGCGCTTCCTGCGGCCGAGCCCCCGCGTCCTGGTTTGCGTGCCCTGCAGTTCGACCCAGGTCGAGCGCAAGGCCATCAAGGAGTCCGCTGAAGGCGCCGGCGCCCGCGAGGTTTTCCTGGTCGAAGAGCCGATGGCGGCGGCGATCGGTGCCGGAATTCCGGTTCACGAAGCGCGGGGCGCCATGGTGCTGGACATCGGTGGCGGCACCTCCGAGGTGGCGGTCATATCCCTTAATGGCCTGGTCTATTCCAACTCCGTGCGCGTCGGTGGCGACCAGTTCGACGATGCGATCATCAACTACGTGCGCCGCAACTACGGCACCCTGATCGGCGAAGCGACCGCTGAGCGGATCAAGATCAAGATTGGCTGTGCCTGGCCTGACGAAGAACCCGAATCCATGGAGGTCTCCGGCCGGAATTTGGCGGAAGGCGTGCCGCGCAACATCACCATCACCAGCAACGAAGTCCTCGAAGCCATGAACGAGAGCCTGTCCAGCATCCTGGAAGCGGTCAAAACGGCGCTCGAACAGACCCCGCCGGAACTGTGCGCGGACGTCGCCGAGACAGGCATCGTGCTGACCGGCGGCGGCGCGTTGCTGCGCGGGATCGATCGCCTGATTTCCGAGGAGACGGGCTTGCCTGTATTTCCTGCCGACGATCCGCTGACCTGCGTTGCCCGCGGCGGCGGCAAGGCGCTTGAAATGATGGATCAGAACGACGGTGATTTCTTCGCTAGCAACTAGGCCTCACGCCAGACCGCCCGGGCCCGCTCCGCTCACGGCCCGGCCCGTCGCCAGCAGGTCCTGAGCTTGGTTACAGGAGGCTCCGGCGCCGGGACGAAATTCTTCGGGTCCACGGCCCAAACGGCGCGCTTGATGCTGTACGGGTTGATGGCCATCGTGTTGATGGCCATGGACCATCGCGGAAACTACGTGCCGCAGGTGCGCAGCCTGGCCCAGCACGCGGTAGAGCCCATCTACCACGTGGTCGAATGGCCGGTTGAAGCCCTGCACAATCTGGTTGCCCAGTTTCAGTCACGGCGTGCATTGCGTGCAGAAAACGAGCGACTGACGCGGCAGCTGCTCGCCCAGCAGGGTGGCCTGCAACGACTGCAGACGCTGGAAGAAGAGAATCGGCGCCTGCGTGCGCTGTTCGACGGTGCCAGGAACCAGCCCTACGAGTACCGCTTCGCTGAACTGGTGGGCGTGGCGCTCGATCCTTTCTCGCACCAGGTAATGATTGACCGGGGCTCCGGCGACGGTGTGCAGCGCGGACAAGCGGTCATCGACGGCCACGGCGTCATGGGACAGGTAGAAGATGTCCAGCGCCACTTCTCCAGCGTCCGCCTGATTTCCGATCCGAGCCATGCGCTGCCGGTGCAGATCAACCGTTCCGGTCTGCGCACGGTGGCTTTCGGCATGGGCGAGACCGACCGCCTCATCCTACCCAATGTACCCCGCGAGGCCGATGTCCGACAGGGCGATCTGGTGGTGACTTCCGGCCTGGGACACCGCTTCCCCAGCGGTTACCCGGTTGCCATCGTCACCGTGATCGATCGTGAGGAAGGCCGCACATTCGCACGGGTCGAGGCGACGCCACTGGCGGCGCTCGATCGCGGGCGGGAAGTGTTGTTGATCAGCCTGCCGGAAGACGTGGGCGAGCCGGAAGAACCGGGTCCCGCGGAGTCGCCTGAAGTTTCGGCTGAAGCCGCTGCCGGGGAGGTGCAGGAATGAACCTGCGCCGTGATCGCCTGTCGATGGTGTTGGTGACGCTTGCCGTCGCCATGCTGCTTACGCTAATACCGCTGCCGGCGTTCGTCGATCCGCTACGGCCCTATTGGGTTGCCCTTGTATTGATTTACTGGTGCCTGGAAACACAGGGCCTGATCTCGCTGGGGCTGGCATTCGTGGTCGGCCTGGCACTCGATTTGCTGACCGGCAGCCTGTTCGGCCAGCATGCCCTGAGCCTGGTTGTGCTGGTCTACCTGGTGACACGTTTCCGGGCCAGGATCCGGTTTTTCCCGCCCTGGCAACAGGCCCTGTCGGTGCTCGCGCTGCTCGTGAACGACCGGATTATCCTGCTGTGGATCATGAGCCTGCGCGGTGAGCCACTGCCGGCGATCGACTTCTGGGCGGCGCCCGTTGTCGGCACGGCGATCTGGCCCTGGCTGTTCCTGATATTGGATCGATACCGCGGCGTGATGCGCCAGCGGTCAGTGACGTGAGGTTCGGCAATCGCACCGGTCCGGTCGCCGGCCAGCCGCTCAAGGACCATGCGCTGGAGTCGCGGCAATTTCGCGCACGCGCGCTGGTGGCCTTCCTGCTGGTGCTGCTGGCGCTCATGCTACTTGGCCTGCGCTATATTTACCTGCAGGTGGTCAGCCACAACGAGTTCGCAACACGCTCCATCAGCAACCAGGTTCGCGTGGTGCCGGTGCCACCCAACCGGGGCCTGATCTACGACCGTCGCGGCCGGCCGGTCGCGGAAAATCGGCCTGCTTACCGTCTCGAACTGGTGCCGTAAAAAGTGGCAGTATTGCGGGAAACGATCGAGTCGCTGGGCCGCATAATCGAGTTGCCGGAAGACGCAT
>JAPHSB010000205.1 GCA_026193295.1 Lysobacterales bacterium | reverse complement strand
CGAGGACGAAGTCGCCGAATCCTGGCTCACGACGCTGGCGGATCAGCCGAATGCCGGTCCGGTGCGGCCGGAGATCGAGCGGCTCCCGGGCCTGGTGCTGCGCGAGACAGCTGAGACTTGTGTTGCATGACCCGCGTGATACATTGAAACAAAACGGAATGATGATATGAGCTGGCTTGAAACCCTGCAGGACATCGAAGAATTCGAAGATGCCGCGTTCGACGCTTCGCTGGTCGCCGAAATGGAGCGCGCCGCGCCGCTCGCCCGGCAGCGCATGGTGCGTTTTTCCACGCCGACCTTCAAGGAATACGAGAGCAGCGAGCTGCAGAGTTGCGGCAAAAACAGTTTCCCCGCTTTTTCGATTACCGCCGGCGGCTGCGCCCTGATGTGCGACCACTGCGAAGCACGCATCCTGGAGCCGATGATCCCGGCGATCAAGCCGGAGATGCTCGACCGCAAGGTCCGGCAGTTGATCGAGACCGAGAACCTGCAGGGTTTCCTGCTGTCGGGTGGCTCCAACAAGCGCAACGAGATTCGTTATTCGCGCTTTTACCCGGTGATCGAGCAGCTGAAGCGCGACTTTCCCCACCTGCGCATTGCCATTCACACCGCGCTGACCGACGAAGCCGGGGCGAAGGAGATGGAGGCGGCGGGTGTCGACGTGGCGATGCTGGACATCATCGGCGCCCAGGAAACCATCCGCGACGTCTACCACCTGGACCGCCCGGTTGAGGATTTCGAGTCGACCCTGGCCGCCTTGTGCGCCACCTCGATGCAGATTTCCCCGCATATCGTGATCGGCCTGCATTACGGCCGCATCCTCGGCGAAGAAAATGCGCTTGAAATCCTGAGCCGGCATGACACCAAGGCATTGGTGCTGGTCGTGATCATGCCGTTCTACGCAAAACCCGGCACCTTTGCGACGCCGCACACGACCGATGTCGGCCGCATTTTCCTGGAAGCCCGTCGCCGCCTGCCGGACCGGCAGCTGTTACTGGGTTGCGCGCGGCCGCCGGGCATGCACAAGCGCGTGACCGACGCCTACGCGGTGATGGCCGGTCTCGACGGCATCGCCTTCCCCGCGGATGGCGCCGTGGCGGTAGCCGACCTGACCGGCCGCCCTTTCCATCAGGCGCACGCCTGCTGCTCGATCAAGCTCGGCGAGAACACGGCGAGCAACAGCATCGCGACCCTGGCCCGCTCCAGCTGCGCGGCCTGAGCCGATTCATAACGGAGATTTTCATGAGCTGTGTTAAAACCGAAGGCGCTCAACCGGCAGAAAGCGGCAGGGACGGCCTCGACTTCAACCCCTTCGAGAGCATGACGCCCCGCTTGCCGGGCAAGACACCGAAGGACATGCAGAACGGCGCCCGCGTGAAATCCAGCAATGTCGCGCCACAGGGCGTGTACCGGCCGGACTACAACATTCTGACCCCGCACATGCGCTCACCGGAATACGTGCAGATGTCGACGGCCGCGGCCATCACGCTGGGCGTGACGACCGGCCGCATGTACCGCTGCTCCTGCACCCGCTGCCTGAACCTGCTGCTGACCTATCCCGAAGGCTGCCGCGCCAACTGCGCTTACTGCGGCCTGGCCCGACACCGCGAGGCGGAGCGCGACTACGCGGACCGCAATTTCATTCGCGTCGACTGGCCGGCGGTGCCGATGGACGTGATCGTCGACAAGATCGCCTCGGACGGTGCCGATAGCCCTTTCCACCGCATGTGCATCTCGATGATCACGCATCCCCGGTCAGATGACGACACGGTAGCGGTGCTGAAAAAATGGACTTCCCGCATCGATCCGGAAGCGATACCCGTCTCAATCCTGTCCAACCCGACCACGATGGGCCGCAGGGACGTGCAACGGCTGAAGGACCTCGGCGCGGACATATTCACGGTCGCGCTGGACGCTGCGACGCCGGAAATTTTCGACCGCACACGCGGCAAGGGCGTGCAGTCGCCGCACAAGTGGGCCAAGTACTGGGAAGTGCTGATGGACGCCCGCGATATTTTCGGCCCGGAGAAGTTCGGCGTGCACATCATCGTCGGCATGGGCGAGACGGAGCACGAGGTGCTGCAGCTGGTGCAGCGCATTGTCGATCTCGGTGGCCACAACCACATGTTCTGTTTCTTCCCCGAGCAGGGCTCGCTGATGGATCACCTGTCGGCCACGCCGCGCGACCAGTGGCGTCGTGTGCAGCTCGGCCGCTACCTGATCGATTACCGGGGAGCCCGCGTCGAGCAGATGAAATTCGACGACCGCGGCCGGGCGGTGGATTTCGGCTTGCCGGGCGGCGAGCTCGACGACATCATCGATTCGGGGCTGCCGTTCCGCACCTCGGGCTGTCCGGGCAAGGTCGCGGAGGATATTTCGGCCTGCGACCGGCCCTACGGCGACTCGCCGCCGAGCGATATCGCGAGTTTTCCGTTTCAGCCGAAGGGCAAGGACATCAAGAAAATTCGGAAGCAGTTGGATATTCCGCATCGGCTGGTTTGAACACATGATCACCGGTCGAAGGCGCGGCGGTGCAAGCTGGGCATCCGGCTTGCCAGCCCGGTGGGCTGCCCTCGCAGCCGAGCCGCTTCAGCGGTCGGCCCGACTCGCTCCTGCTCGGTCGGGCCTCGAATGGACTCCTGTCCATTCGACCGCTGCTTCGACCCGTCCACTCGGTGGCTTCGCTTTATGGATGCCCAGCTTGCACCGCCGCACCTTGCCAGCCCCAGCAGCACGAACAGGAACGTAGTTGACTGAAGCCAAAACATTCCGCGTGATCGACACGGGCGTCCTCGAGGGGCGGCTGAATATTGCCATTGGGCAGGCCGTTGTCGAGGCGCGGCAGGCGGGCGAGGTGCCGGATACGTTGCGGTTTCTGCGCTTTCCGCCGACGGCGCTGGTTGGGCGACATCAAGCCCTGGGTCAGGAAATCGACCTGGATTATTGTCGTGAAAACGGTATCGGCGTGGTTCGGCGAATCACGGGCGGCGGGGCTATTTTCATGGAGCCGGGG
>JAPHSB010000458.1 GCA_026193295.1 Lysobacterales bacterium | reverse complement strand
TGCGGCGCTGAGAATATCGAGCAGGCTCTGCGTTTTCCGCCGCCAGTCGGCCGTACCCTCGTGGTAACACATGCCGCGTTGCAGCAAGCGGTCACTGCTCTCGACCGTCATCAGCCGCTGCAGGCGGACACTGGGGCTACCCACGGCGCCGCCTGGTGCAGCCGCGAGGGCCGGGTGCTCCAATTGCGCGAAGACGTCGGGCGGCATAATGCGCTGGACAAGCTTATCGGCAGCTTGTTGCGCACCGGCTTCGATCCGTCGAACGGTTTTGCCGTAGTGTCCAGCCGGGCCAGCTATGAAATGGTGTCCAAAGCAGCGGCCGCCGGCATCGAGTTGCTGGTAGCGGTATCCGCCCCGACCACGCTGGCGGTAGAATTTGCCGAGCGCAGCGGGGTGACGCTGGTCGGCTTCGCGCGGCCGGGCAGGCACAACGTGTATACCTTCAAGGAACGTATCAACGCTTGGGAGGCAAGCTGATGCAGGAAATCGACAGCCTTGTAAAGATGGCCAACCAGATTGCCGACAACTTCGAATTTCATGATGACGCCGGTGAACGGATCGCCGATCACTTGCAGCGTTTCTGGGCGCCATCGATGCGCGAGAAGATCGTCGCGCATCACGTGGCCGGTGCTGCCGGCCTCAACCCGGCGGCAAAAGCCGCGGTGCAGCGGCTGGCCGGAGCCTGACGGGTTTGCCTTCGATCGCTGGCATCCTTCTGGCTGGCGGCCGGTCCAGCAGAATGATCGGTCGCAACAAGATATTCGTGTCGCTCGACGGCAGACAGTTGATACAGCATGTGATCGATCGCATCAGGCCCCAGGTCGGAGTGCTGGCGCTCAGCGTAGAGACGCCATCTGCTGCGCTGGAGGCCCTCGGCCTGCTGCAACTGCCGGATCCGCAGTCCGGACACCACGGCCCGCTGGGCGGGTTGCTGTCTGCCCTGCGGCACTTTGGCCATAGCCACGACTGGGTGCTCGTGGTCCCGTGCGATGCACCCTTCCTGCCCTTGGATCTCGCAGCCAAATTGCACAACCGGGCCATTGAAGCGGATACTCCCTGTGCCGGGGTAGTCTATGCCGGTGTGCCGCAACCCACCTTCTCGATCTGGCATCACAGCCTGCTGCCGGACCTGGAGCGGGCGATTGGGCAAGGGGCGTTGTCGGGCTTCAAGCAGTTCATGCGGACGATTCGGGCTGCCGAGTGCCCTTGGCCACTTGCGGAGCCGCCGCCTTTTTTCAACGTCAATGACCAGGTGGCGCTGGATCAGGCCAGCTGCTGGGTGCAGTCACGCCGTGAGAGTGCGCAGTCATGCTCAGTGTAAATGAAGCCATCACAACCCTGTTGAGCCAGGCACGGTGCCTGGCCGGCAGTGAAGCATGTGATCTGTTCGAAGCGCTCGGTCGCACGCTGGCGGGCGATGTCGTCGCGACAATCGACGTGCCGCCGGCCGACAACAGCGCCATGGATGGATACGCATTGCGCCGTGCGGATTGGGCTGGCGCGGAACAGCCGCTGCCGCTGAGCCAGCGCGTCACTGCGGGATCGGTTCCCGGCGAGTTGGCGCCCGGCACGGCAGCGCGCATCTTCACCGGCGCCGAGGTTCCCGGCAGTGCCGATACCGTGGTCATGCAGGAACACTGCGAGGGAACATCCGAGTCAGTGCGTATCCTGCACTGTCCGCCGGAAGGCGCCAACATTCGACGTCGCGGACAGGATATCTCAGTCGGTCAGAAGGTCCTTTCCGCGGGCCAGCGGTTGCGGTCGCAGGACCTCGGGCTGGCCGCCTCTCTGGGGGTCGCGTCGGTATCCGTCCGGCAGCGGCTGAAAGTGGCGATTCTTTCCACTGGCGATGAGTTGGTGGAGCCCGGGGAATCGGCCGGCCCGGGCCAAATCTATAATTCGAACCGTTTTACGATGAAAGGGCAGTTGGCGGCCTGGGGTTTCGATGTGGTCGACCTGGGCGTCGCACGGGACCGGCTGGAAGTGGTTCGCGAGTGCATGACGCGTGCGGCCGAGCAGGCCGACGTCATCATTACCTCGGGCGGTGTCTCCGTCGGCGAGGAAGACCATGTCAAAGATGTGGTCGAGTCGCTCGGCAGTCTCGATCTGTGGCGCATCGCGATCAAGCCCGGCAAGCCGTTTGCCTTCGGTCAGGTTCTGGGCAAACCATTCATCGGGCTGCCGGGCAACCCGGTCTCGGTATTCGTCACCCTGCTCGTGATCGCTCGCCCGTACCTGTTGGCCTGTCAGGGCATTGCCGATACCACGGTTCAGCCGGTAGCCGGCTTCTCCGGCTTTGCAAAGAAGGCATCCCAACGCGAAGACTATCTCCGGGTTCGAGCCACGGAGTCTGGCCTCGAGCTGTTTCCGAACCAGAGCAGTGGGGTGCTTTTTTCCGCCTGTTGGGGTGACGGCTTCGTGCGCCAGAAAGCCGCCGAGGTCATCGAAGAGGGCGGGCGCGTGGACTACCTGCCGTTCGGGCTGTTCGACTGATTAGGTCTGACCGCTCGAGCCTGCGCCGAGGGCAGGGCGTCAGGCGGCCGCATCAGATCAGCCGGTTTCACACTCAAGGCGGTCGTTCGAAGCCAGGCTTACCCAACCCTCCGAATCCACTTCGATAACTCGGGAAGCGGCGCGGGAATTCTCGGTGCAGAGGATAAATTCGCCACTGGCCGAACCATTGTCGCGGACCAACCCGGCTGACGTGAAGCCGGCGGCTTTCTGAGCGGCGCCCGAGGCGACGATACGGACATGAGCACCCGGGGCTTCGAATGCTTCGAGCAACTCGATCTCCTGGACCACTCCGTCGTCATTGCCATCGCTGAAGACCAGCCAGCCATGGCTCCAGTCGCCGTCGGTCCGGCAGCTCCTGCCGTCGTCGCTTGGACAGACCTTGACGGTGCTCCCCCGGTTCTGTGCTTCGCTCCGCGCCAGGTAGAGGCCATCGACGAGTTGGCTCGAGGCGGCCTTGAGGCGGTAGCTCTCGATCAGCATGGAAGAACCGGGTATGGCAAGCAGCGCCACGATGACCAGCACAGCCAGTCCGATGAGCAATTCGATCGCGGTTATGCCGCTTGGAATCCGAGGATCGCGATTCCTGGTTTGACTGCACTCGTTCATGTGTTCATTCCCCCGTATTGATTGGCTCAGTTGATGTCCAGGGCAGAGGTGATCTCTTCGTCGGCACGGGAGACCAACAGGATTCTGCCGGGTTGTTCGACCATGCCGCGCGGGTCGAAAACGAAGCGGTCGAGGTCGGAAACGAGCTCAATCCCCTCGGGGAGGCGATACGGCTGGATATCGGGTCCGCGTTTGCCGGGGTTTTGCCCAGGATAGGAAAAGTTGATCGTCTGCGGTTCATCACCCGGAAAGGACTCGATTTCGAGGCTGATGATCGACTCGGTCATGCGGGCGACGTTGCGCGCCGTGCCGACCGAATACTCCAGGTTCTCAACAGCGGCTTTCAATTCGGCCCGCGCGGCGGCGGTATCGGCCGCCGGCAGCGCAAATGCCATGACGATGGCCAGCACGCTGATGACCAGCAGTATCTCGACGAGAGTGATGCCCCGGGTTCGGGTCACAGGGTGGTTCAGTTGTTGAAGGTTCATACATCCCCTACGGATCGGTTTTTTTCCCTTCAGGTCCCGGGCGTCGTCAATCAAGTACGACGCACCAGCCGCCAATCCGTAGCGATTTTTGAAATACCCTTCTTTGTCAATAGTATATCCAAAGAACATCAGATAATGACTCACGGCCCCGACCGCTTGTCCGGCAAAACGCACCGCTCAGGTGCGCCGTGCAAAAAAAACCGGCGCCACGGGCGCCGGTCTCTCTGAACACGCGGGGCTAAAGCTTCGCCCGCGGGTTTGGGCGTGCTATTCGAAAACGTCGTTGACAGCCGTGGTGCAGGCGGCGCTGACCGAGTCCTTGTTGGCTCTCAGGCATTCGAGAACGCGCCCTTCACCGACTTGCACCCCGGCGCAGTGGGTCATCAGGTCGTCGTGGCACTGCGTCGCCACGTAATCCAGCGCGGAGACGGCCTGGTCCAACTGGGCGGATGCCGAGTAAAGGGCATACTGGCACTGGCCGGACAGCTTGTCTTCGTGGGCATAAAAGCACGCCAGCAGACGGCCCTCACCCGGACTTACCTGGCTGCAGAAAGTCGAAATCTCGGTCGCACAACCCTGTTCGACGGTCTCGACGATTCCCTGCGCAAACAGGTTGCCGCTCATGCTCATCACTAAGGCAACTGCGGCCAGCATCGGGGTTTTCAGATTCATTCTTGTTTACTCCTTCAGTTCACGGAAATTCGAGGCGGGTATTATGACTCATTTGCAGCCGCTGCGCTCGCAGTGGTATGCACTTGTTTCGCCTCGTTCAGGGCGTTCAGCAGAATGGTCGCCCAACCCTTCAGAATCCGCTGGGCGGCGGCCCGGTTCGTGACCGAGTTGGACCAGGTGTAGAAGCCGTCATTCCGACGGTCGGCCTTGCGGTCCATGGCCTTGGCGATCAGGTCCCCGGTTACTGAGTCGTAAGCCTCGAGGTAGAGCGTCATTTCACCTGCCGAAGCAACATAGGTCATCGACCTTCCTGCCTGCGGCGTATCGGGCGCATTGACGTCCAGGTTGATGATTGCCGGGCGCAGCAGCAGCACATCGTCGCCGGCTTCATCGACCACCGGGTAACCGCCTTCTTCCAGCACCGTCTTGAAGACCTCGCGGAACTCCTGGGCGAGCGCATTCTTGATTTTCTCAACATCCTTGGACGTGACGCGCAGAGGTTGGGCGGAACCGCTACGTTGATCACGCTCCCAATTCTTCTTGAAAGCGACGTAGGCATCGAGCAGCTGAACGCGCTGGTATCCGGCCAGGCTGGCGCCCGGCTCCGCATACACGATGGCCAGTTTCGAGTCCGGCACCCGATGCAGGCCGTCTTCCGTCACTTCGGGCAATTCCTGTTTCTTTGCATACGCCGCCGTGGACAGGGCGAGCAGCGAGCCAGCGAGCAGCGAAATGATAATATGTGGCGATTTCATGACTTGGTTTTTTCCTTGAGTGGCAGACCAGAGTGGATGACCTTGTTGCTCTCCACTATATTGCACCGGAAAACTTCAAGTAAACACGATATGATTCACGAAACCGCAGATCAACTATGCAAGGGTTTGCCGGTCTCCTGGTTATCAGAGTTTTCAGAGGCTGACAGCGCCATACGCCGCTTAAACGGAGCATGCGAATGAAATACCTGGTTCTCGCATTCCTTGTGTTCAGCAGTCTGGCACGCGCGGAAGTGCGCCAGATCGACGAATACCAGTGGGAGGGCGTGGAGCGCATAGTCGCGGTCGGGGATCTGCACGGCGATTACGACAACTACCTGGCCACGCTGCGCGCGGCGGGAATCGTGGACCGTAAAGGAAAGTGGGCGGGGGGCGCTGCGCACCTGGTGCAGACCGGTGACATTCCGGACCGCGGTCCGGACACGCTCAAGATCATAGAACACATTACCCGGCTCGATAAACAGGCGCGGCGCAAGGGCGGCCGGGTGCACAGCCTGATCGGTAATCACGAAGCCATGAACGTCTACGGCGACTTGCGTTACGTCTCTGAAGGGGAGTATGCGGCTTTTGCAACGCGCGGCTCAGAGGCGCTGCGGGACCGGTATTTCGAGCTCTACCTGGCGCGTATCGAAGCTCAGGACCCGGAACGGTATGCTGCGCTGCCGGCGGATTTCAGGGACAAGTGGAACATGGAGCATCCGCTGGGTTGGCTGGAGCACCGTCAAGCCTGGGACCCCGCCTGGAACCCCGACGGACAGTATGCGAAGTGGGTACTCAACAGCAAGGTGGCCATCCGGATCAACGAGACCTTGTTCCTGCACGGCGGCATCAGCGGCTTTTACTGCCAGAACTCGCTGGACTCATTGACTGAGAATGTACGGAGTCATCTGAAGAACTTTGAGCCGGGCAACGCGGGTATTCTCGAGGACGATTTCGGGCCGCTTTGGTATCGCGGCCTGTCAGGCGTCGAGCCCTTGGCCACACCGGAAACAGTCGACGCCATTCTTGCCCAGCATGGCATCAAGCATATCGCCGTGGGGCATACACCGACCAGCGGCGTGATCTGGCCACGCTACGATGCGAAGGTGATCATGATAGACACGGGAATCTCCCGCGCCTACGGCGGTCACTTGGGTTACCTGGAAATAACCTCCGCAGGCCTGTTTGCCGGCTACGAGGAAGCCAAACTGCCGCTCCCGGCCAGTGATGACGGAGCCATCGCGTACCTCGAACAGGTCATTCAGCTCAAGCCGGACAATCCTTATTTGCGCCAGCGACTGAATCAGTTGCGGCAACCGCCGGCGGAACCGATCGAAGCAGCTGCCACCGAAGCTGCCCAGTCCGATGAAACTGCAGAACCGCCGGCCCCGGCTGTTC
Source organism: Lysobacterales bacterium (assembly GCA_026193295.1). Classification (GTDB taxonomy): domain Bacteria; phylum Pseudomonadota; class Gammaproteobacteria; order Xanthomonadales; family SZUA-36; genus CALKKN01. Next base: position 12,264 of record JAPHSB010000458.1, on the reverse strand, counting down.
CGACCTGCGGCATTTCAAAATGACGCACTTCCTGTAAGCTGGCTTATCGGCGGCGCCGCCGGTTATTTCTTCCCACGGCATTCGTCGAGAACTTCTTCCTTGAACTCGCCGGGGTCTTTGGCAATCTCGAAGTATTCGTCCATGAACTTGAGCGCTTTTTTCTTGCTCTTGTCGGTCAAGCGGCTCTCGTTTGAGATCAGGGCCAGGATGGCGCTTTCTTCGTTCAGGGTTTGCTGCCGCGCCGCTTCGAGCTCATCGTTGTGAATGCAGTAACCGCGGTACAAACGCTGAGTCACGCGATTGATGGGCAGGCCGTCCGGTGGTGCCGCGTACTCAGCGTCGACCAGGCCTGCTGAATCGAAGTCATAAGACACCGGTATGACGAAATCTTTATCCCCCAGCGGCTCCGGGCCGATCAACTTGACGTTATGGCAGCATTCGTCCGGGTCGTGTCCGATCAGCGCCGCCCAGTCCACGTTCCCGATCATGAACTGGTACAGGGAAAACAGGCCGGTCGGCTTCGGGTCCAGCCGCCTGTGACTGATCTTCGGGATGTCTATCTTGTGTAAATCGTTGCGTTTCGCCATGTCGCCGTGGCTCTCGATCACAAACGCAAATCTGGAGTCAACCTCTTTGCCATTCTTGCTGTCCACGTAGGTCACTTGCAGCGGCCGCACCCGAAAACTGTAGTCGGTGAGCAGGTTGTACATTTTGTAGGCCAGCATTTCGAGGACGTAATACTGATCATAATCGGTGGCCCGTTCGCAGTGGGTGACCAGTTTCAGCTTCTTCTGTCCGCGGAATGTCGTGCCCGCGACGGTTTCCTTCTCGAATTCCAGCCGGATGGGCGGGAACTTACACGCTTCCTGCCGTTTGATGCCGCGGCGTGCGACGGTCAAATCGAGCGTCACCGTCTGGCCGGACTCGTCGCGGTATTCCAACTTCGCCGGGTACGGGTCCTGGTTCTTTTTCTTCTTCACAATCGCGGACCACGGAGCGGTTATCGTCATTTCCAGAGTGGTCTCGGTACTGAAGAGCTTGGCAGGCTTGGCGCTTTCTTCGGACTGTGCATTGACCGCCGTCGTGGATAAGCCAGCGAGTAACAGAGCCAATGACAGCACTGCGCGAAGGGTGAGCGGAGATTCAGGGCGATTGGGACCAGCTTGTTGCAGCATTTTGACTTTCCTCTGCTTGGTGGCGGTGAGGGGTACGAAATCCGTGGCGTCCTGCCTAGACCATTTGCCACGTATTATAGAGGAATCGCGGGAGTCTGCATCTGGCTGTTGCGGGTCAGTGCAGGATGCGGGCGCGGATGGTGGCAGGAATCTCGCGCAGTTCGTTGAGCAGGGATAGCGGATCAGCGGTTTCGATATCCATCACCACGTAGCCGATATCCTTGTGGGTGTCCAGGTACTGCGACGCAATATTGACCGCGCGCCCGGAGAACACGGTGTTGATGCGCTGCAGCACGCCGGGCTCATTGCGGTGAATGTGCAGGATGCGGCTCGCGTTCTCGTGATCCGGCAGCGAGACCTGCGGAAAATTTACCGCTGAACGGGTGGTGCCGTTGTCACTGTACTTGACGAGTTTTCCCGCCACCTCCAGAGCGATGTTTTCCTGAGCTTCCAGCGTACTGCCGCCGATATGAGGCGTCAGCAGGACATTGTCCATGCCGCGCAGCCGTGACTCGAAGGTGTCCCTTTGTGAGCCTGGCTCCACCGGGAACACGTCGATCGCCGCGCCACCGACGTGGCCACTTTCCAGGTTGTCGGCCAGAGCATCGATGTCGACGACCTGGCCGCGGGAGGCATTGATGAGCAGGCTTCCCGGGCGCATCGCACGCAGAAACTCCGCATCCACCATGCGCAATGTCTGTGCCGTTTCGGGTACATGCAGGCTGACCACGTGGGCTTCGCGCAGCAATTCCCAGAGGTTCGGGCGGTGCCGCGCGTTGCCAAGCGGCAATTTGTGCTCGATATCGTAAAACGCCACATTCATGCCCATGCTCTCGGCCATGATGCCCAACTGGGAGCCGATGTGCCCGTAGCCGACGATACCCAGGGTCTTGCCGCGAATTTCGTGGGATCGGGTCGCCGACTTGAGCCATTCCCCGCGATGGGCAGCCGCGTTGCGGCCCGGAATGCCGCGCATCAACATGATGATCTCGGCAAGGGCCAGTTCAGCCACGCTGCGCGTGTTGGAGAATGGCGCGTTGAAAACCGGGATGCCGCTGCGGGCCGCGGTCTGCAGGTCCACCTGGTTGGTGCCGATGCAGAAGCATCCGATCGCGGTGAGCCGGTCAGCGCCCGCAATCACCGCCGCGTCAACCTGGCTGCGTGAGCGGATCCCGAGAAAATGCACGCCCTGCAGCGCGTCGCCCAGTTCCCGGCCGGTCAGCGCGCGGCGCAGCAGTTCGACCTCGCTGTAGCCGTGGCCCCGGATGATCTCGGCGGCGCTTTCGTGGATGCCCTCGAGCAGCAGAAACTTGATTTTTGACTTGTCGAGAGAGTAAGTTCCGACGTTGCTTCCCTGTTCGCTTGCCATGGTGCCAGCCATTGCCCAAAACGAGTCATGCTAGCGCATTATCGCACCGCGGGCACCATCCGGAAAAACCTGGCCGACGGAACCGCCCGACGCGTCGGGTGGACCGGGCAGGCTCCGTATCCCGGATGAAAGGTGATCATGGTTAATTTCAAGACAAGCGGCGCCACGGATGCGCTTCGACGGGCCTGCCCGGAACTTCGCCTGGTGACCGAGGCGGGCGTGCTCGCCAGCCATGGCCGTGACTGGACCCGTTTCCGGGAGCCGGCGCCTTGCGCGGTGGCATTTCCGAAATCCGTGCAGCAGGTCTGCGAGCTGGTCGCGTGCGCCTCAGCCGAGCGCATCCCTCTGGTGCCATCGGGCGGCCGGACGGGACTGAGCGGCGGCGCAGTCGCGGCTCATGGGGAAGTCGTCGTATCCTTCGATCGGATGAGGCGCGTGCTGGATTTCGATCCCATCGACCGAACAGTTACGGTCGAAGCCGGCGTGGTCACGGCCGCCGTGCAGGAGTTGGCCCGTACCAGGAATCTGTACTATCCGGTTTCCTTCGCCTCCGAGGGATCCAGCCAGATCGGTGGCAATGTCGCCACCAACGCGGGTGGCATCCGGGTACTGCGCTACGGGCTGACGCGCGAGCAGGTTGCGGGTTTGAAAGTGGTTACCGGCCGCGGGGAAGTCCTGGAATGCAATCGTGGCCTGGTCAAGAACGCCAGTGGTTATGACCTGCGCCACTTGTTCATCGGCAGCGAGGGAACGCTGGGCCTGGTCGTGGAGGCCACTTTGCGGCTGACTGACCCGCCCTTGCCGAGCAAGGTCATGCTGCTCGGCGTTGGCGGCATGGACGCGCTGATGAACGTATTCGACACGCTCCGAGCGGACCTGGCCCTGACGGCGTTCGAGTTTTTCACCGATCGCGCCCTGCATTACGTGCGTGCCGGGCTTGGGCTGCCCAAGCCGCTGGACACGGCCTGCCCGCTATACGTGATCGCCGAGTTCGATTGCCCGACCGGCGCGGAGGAGGATCGTGCGATGGCCAGTTTCGAGCGCTGCGTGCAGCAGAACTGGCTGCTGGACGGCGTAATCAGCCAGAACGATCGGCAGGTCGCCGAGCTCTGGCGCTACCGTGAGGGCATTTCGGAATCCATCAGTCACTTTCCACCGTACAAGAATGACCTTTCGGTCACGATTTCGCGCGTGCCGGAGTTCCTGCAGCGCATGGACGAGTTGGTCGACGAGATCTGTCCGGATTTCGAGGTGGTGTGGTACGGGCACATAGGCGACGGCAACCTGCACATGAACATCCTGAAGCCCGGGGCGATGGAACTGTCCGAGTTCGAGTCGCGCTCGCACGAGATCAGCGAGAAGACCTATGCCCTGACCCAGTCCATCGGCGGCAGTATTTCGGCGGAACACGGCATCGGCCTTCTGAAACGCCCGTGGCTCAACCGGGCGCACTCGGCCGCAGAAATCGAGATGATGCAGGGCATCAAGAATGTGTTCGACCCTGCCGGTATCTTCAACCCTGGAAAGCTGCTGTAGGAGCGGCTCGCACTGCTGGGGAAGTATGTTCCAAAGGAGGTATCGGCTACCCCTCCTCAGGACATTCGAGCTGTCGGGAACAGTCGAATAGCGCACAGGGACGTCTTGAGCGTGTCCTGAGGAGGGGTAGCCGATATCTCCGCGCCAGGGCGAACCAAGCGCAGTGCGTGCCGCTCCTACAGGCCGACGAAGCGCATCGAGAAATCGGTCGCTTGCACACTCTTGGTGATGGCCCCGGTAGAAATGAAGTCCACGCCGGTTTCGGCCACGGCCCGCACCGACTCGAGATCGATACCGCCTGAAGCCTCCAGTTCGATTCGCCCTTTGTACTGTTCGACCGCGGCCTTCAGGCCATTCAGGCTGAAATTATCGAGCAGTACCCGCTGAGCGCCCGCGCGCAGTGCCTCCTCCAGCTGCTCGATGTTTTCCACTTCGACCTCCAGCAACAACCCGGGATAAAGCCGCAGCGCCTGCCCTACGGCCGCGGTAATCGAACCGGCGGCGGAAATGTGGTTCTCCTTGACCAGGATGGCGTCGAACAACCCAATCCGGTGGTTTTGGGCACCACCGCAGCGCACTGCGTACTTCTGCGCCAGCCGCAGTCCGGGCAGCGTCTTGCGGGTGTCCAGGATGATGGCGCCGGTACCGGCCACGGCTTCCGCATAGCGGCGCGCCTGGGTGGCGGTGCCGGACAGGGTCTGCAGGAAATTCAGTGCGGTCCGCTCACCGCTGAGGGTGGCGCGCGCCGGCCCATGCAGGCGACAGACCTCCTGGTCGCGCCGGATCAGCTCGCCATCGCTGGCCTGCCAGTGCAGTCGGACCGCGGGGTCGAGTTGCCGGAAGGTTTCCTCGAACCAGGGGCGTCCGCAAAGCACTGCCGCTTCACGGCTGATCACGCGCGTGTCCAGTTCGGTATCCGCCGGGATCAGGTTGGCGGTGCGATCGCCGTCGCCCACGTCCTCGCGCAGGGCACGCGCCACGTCGTCAGCGACCACCTCGCGTGGCGGCAGCGCCACCCCGGCCACGTCAGAATTCCTGTAGCTGCGTCGTACCGATGCCTTTTTCTTCCAGCAGGATCGGTATTTCGTCGATTACCGGGTAGACCACGCGGGCGTCCTCCGTCATGAGGGCTTCGCGCAAGGGTTCGGTGACCGCTTCGCCATGCACGTATTGGACTTCACCGGCGGCGATCGCCGCGTTCAGTTTTTTCAGCTTGTCCGGGGGCAAGCGGACCAGGGGAGTCTTGCTGACCGGGCAGCACAGGATTTCCAGCAGTTTACCGTCGATGGGCATGGTGGCGTCCGTCCGTTGAGCGATAGCCTTATTGTACTGCTACAATACGCGGTTTCCATTCAGAAGAACCTGCAGGGGTTCCTCAACGTTCACACAGGATCCGAACCGTGAGTGAAAATGTCCTTGTCGGCATCATCATGGGTTCCCAGTCGGACTGGGAGACCATGAAAAACGCCGCTGAAATGCTCGAGTCCCTCGGCGTCGCCTATGAGACCCGCGTCGTATCTGCACACCGGACACCCGACCGGATGTTCGAATACGCCGAGCAGGCGGCAGACCGCGGCCTGCAGGTGATCATCGCCGGTGCGGGCGGAGCAGCCCACTTGCCTGGCATGGTCGCCGCCAAGACCGTGGTGCCCGTGCTGGGCGTTCCGGTGCAGTCAAGGGCGCTCAACGGGATGGATTCTCTGCTGTCCATTGCGCAGATGCCCGCGGGTATTCCCGTGGGCACCCTGGCCATCGGCGCGGCGGGAGCGACTAATGCAGCCCTGTTGGCTGCGGCCATTATTGGCAACCAGCGGCCTGCAGTCCGCGAGGCCTTGGAACGGTTCCGGGCCGAGCGCCGCGATGCGGTCCTGGCCAGCTCGGACCCCAGCCGGGCCTGAGGTGATGAAAAGCGGCCCCTTGCTTTCGCCAACCGGCGGCCTCCGCATCGGCATTCTGGGCGGCGGCCAGTTGGGCCGCATGCTCGGCCTGGCCGGCATCCCGCTGGGGTTCCGATTTCTGTTCCTGGACCCCGCGCCTGACGCCTGCGCCGCGGTGACCGGAGACCTGCTGGAGGCCGGCTTCGATGACCGCGAAGCAGCCCTCGAACTCGGCCGGCAAGTCGATGTCGCGACCTTCGATTTCGAGAACGTACCGGAATCCTCGGCCCGGGCGCTGTCGGAACTCTGCCCGCTCTATCCCGGCTCCAACGCACTGGGGGCCAGCCAGGACCGCCTGGTCGAAAAGGACCTGCTGGTCAGTCTCGGCGCCCGGGTGCCGCTTTACCACGAGGTATCCAGTCGGACCGACCTGCTTGATGGGCTGGAACGGCTGGGTTATCCGGCGGTGCTGAAGACCCGGCGCTTCGGCTACGACGGCAAGGGGCAGGCCGTGCTGCGCGATGCTGAAGACCTCGAGCGTGCATGGCAAAAGCTGGGTGACTCTCCCCTGATCCTGGAAGCCTTCGTGCCGTTCGAGGCCGAGTGCTCGCTGATCGGCGTGCGGGCGCGCGACGGGGATACGCGATTCTGGCCGTTGACCGGCAACGTGCATTTGGACGGGATCCTCGCCTTGAGCAAGCCCGGCGGATTCGAAGCCGGCTTGCAGGCCGCGGCGGAGCGCATCATGACCGGGTTGATGGACCACCTGGACTATACCGGCGTGCTCACCATCGAGTTTTTTCTGCATGACGGCGAACTGCTGTTCAACGAGTTCGCACCGCGCGTACACAATTCGGGGCACTGGACGATTGATGGCGCCGAGACCTCCCAATTCGAAAATCACCTGCGCGCCATCAGTGGCTTGCCATTGGGTGCGACCGGCCTGGCTGCTCCCTCGCTCATGTTCAACTGGATCGGCCAGATGCCCCCGCTGGCCGGCGCCATGGAAATCCCCGGCCTGCACTGGCACGATTACGGCAAGCAGCCCCGACCGGGCCGCAAAATCGGGCACGCTACGTTAACGGCGCCGTCGGACGAAGCGTTGTGGGAACGTGCGGAGCGGCTGGCCAGGATCGCTGGCGGCAAATTTCCAGCCCTGCTCGGGAAGCTGTTCAGCGAGGCTTGATCAAGCCGTCTGTTCGACCAGCGAACACACCACCTCGACGATCTCTTCGGCCTGTTCGGCGTCGATGATCAACGGCGGCAGCAAACGAATGACGCGATCCTGCGTGACATTCAGCAACAGGCCCCGCTCGAGCGCCGCCAGCTTCAAATGGTTGGCATCCAGGGTGAGTTCAATCCCGATCATCAGGCCCCGGCCGCGCACTTCCCGGACCACGGCGTTGGCGGAGAGGCGCTGACGAAACCGTTCGAGCATTTCACTGCCTGTCTGATCGGCACGCTCGGCGAGGTTTTCCGCGCGCATCACATCCAGCACCGTGCACGCCGTGCGGGATACCAGCGGATTGCCACCGAAGGTGGAGCCGTGCTGACCCGGTGCAAAGGCCTCGGCGGCCACGCCGCGGGCCACGCATGCCCCGACCGGCAGGCCGTTGGCCAGTGCTTTCGCCGTTGTGAGGATGTCCGGCAGCACGCTTTCATGCTGGTGTGCGTACCACTTCCCGGTGCGGCAGAGGCCACACTGGATTTCATCGAAAATCAGCAGCCAGCCGAATTCATCGCAGATTTTCCTGAGGGCCGCGAGGTAGCCGGGTGGCGGCACACGGATGCCGGATTCGCCCTGGATGGGTTCGACCAGTATCGCGGCAATGTCCTGGCGGCGTTTGGCGATGGTCGCGATCGCCTCCAGGTCGCCAAACGGCGCTCGAATGAAGCCGCCGACCAGGGGCTCGAATCCGGCCTGTGCCTTGCGGCTGCCGGTCGCGGACAACGCGGCCAGGGTGCGGCCGTGAAAACTGTGCTCCATGACGATCACGCCGGGCATATCCAGGCCTTTGCGGTGACCGGCAATGCGGGTGATCTTGAGTGCGCATTCAATGGCCTCGGTTCCCGAGTTGCAGATGAACGCTTTTTCCAGGGCAGTCACGTCCGCCAGCCGCTCAGCCAGCTGTTCCTGCCAGGGAATACGGACCAGGTTGCCGCTGTGCAGCAATTTCTTCGCCTGGTCGGCAATCACGTCTGCCACCTGCGGATGGGCATGTCCCAGAGAGCAGACGCCCAGGCCGCTGATCGCGTCCAGGTAGCGTCGTCCGTTTTCGTCCCACAGCCAGGCGCCTTCGCCACGCGCGAAGGCCACGGGCAGCGGGACATAGGTATTCATCAGGTGATCGCTCATTTGGACTTGCCTCAGAATCCGGTCAGTATTTTCCAGCGGTTAACGATAGCGCAGAACAGGGCCGCGGTTTTCTCGGCATCGTAGATCGCCGAGTGGGCATGCGACTCGTTCCACTCGAGCCCGGCTGCCTGCACCGACCGGGAGAGCACGGTCTGTCCGAATGCCAGCCCTGCCAGCGTGGCGGTATCGAATGAGCTGAAGGGGTGAAACGGGCTGCGCTTGAAATCCGTGCGTGCAATGGCCGCATTGATGAAAGACAGATCGAAAAACGAATTGTGCCCGACCAGGATGGCGCGCTGGCAGCCGGTCGCGCGCACCTCCTTGCGCACCGGTTGGGCAATGCGGCGCAGCGCTTCCTGCTCGGGGACGGCGTTGCGCAGCGGGCTGTCGACCTGGATTCCCGTTATTTCGAGCGACTTGGGATCGATGTTCGCACCGTCGAAGGGATCAACGTTCACCGCGACGGTCTCGGCCACGACGAGGCGGCCAAAATCATCCATGCGGATGATGCAGGCTGCAATCTCGAGCAAAGCGTCATTCTGCGCATTGAAGCCGCCGGTCTCGACGTCAATGACGACGGGCAGAAAACCCCTGAACCGATCTGCAATGCGCGGCATAATGGACCCCATTCGACAGGCCGTCGAGGATAAGGGATTGAGATGCAAATTGCCATGAAACGCCGCATCCTGGCTGCACTTCTGCTGGCGCTGTTGCTGGCATGCGGGTTCGGATCGGCGCAGGCGCGGCAGGACAGCGCCCTTTACTGGGCTATCTCGCGCGATGGCGCACCTGCCGGATACTTGCTGGGCACGGTTCACAGCGAGGACCCCCGGGTACTGGATTTCACGGAGGCCTTTGCCAGCGAACTCGACGCGAACCAGGTATTTGCGATGGAAATGGTGCCCGACTTGCCGACCCTGACGCGCCTGACCGAATACATGCATTACCAGGACGGGACCACCCTGGAGCAGCGCGCCGGCGCGGAGCGGTTTGCCCGCGTTCGTGCAGCGCTTGCTGATTACCGCGTGCCACCGGACTGGATTGCCCGAATGAAAGTCTGGGCAGCCATGATGACACTAAGCGTGCCGCCGCCCAGGACCGGCTTGTTCATGGATTTCTCCCTGTCCTTGCGTGCAGCCGGTGCAGGCCTGAAAGTCGTCGGCCTCGAAACGCTCGAGCAGCAGCTTTCCTTCCTCGAAAACATGCCCGAAGAGCAGCAGCTGTCGCTATTGGACCAGGCGCTTGACGAATACGACCGCGTCGCGGAGGTCCACGACCTGATGGTAGAAAGTTACCTGGCCGGCGATTTGCAGGCGCTGGTGGAGCAGGTGGACGAGCAGCTCGAAGAGCTTACTCCCGAGGCGCGGGGCTATTTCATGGCGGAGGGCATCGAGGCGCGCAACCAGCGCATGGCGTCAGCGGTACTGCCACTGCTCGAGGATTCCAGGGTCTTCATCGCGGTAGGCGCTCTGCACTTGCCGGGAGATGCGGGTCTCATTGCATTGTTGCGGCGGGAGGGCTACGAACTGGCGCCGCTGCCCCTGCCGTTCTCAGCGGCGCAGGGCGGGGGTCAGCCCGCACAGCACAGCAATAACGAAACAGCCAATGCCCCATGACGGCTCGATGAAGACCACCGTCAGCCCGAGAATACCGAACAGCAGCGCCGCCGTGATTCCATCACCGACCCGGTCTGTGACGTAGCTGTCGCGACCGGCCAGCTTCAGCAGAAGGTGGTCGAGGCTGATTTTTCCACCACCGTGAAAAACCAGCGGCAGCAACATGACCAGGAACAGCAACGGCAGCTTGAAGTTGCCCGCGCCCTTGGCGGTGATCCGGTAGCCGTCCCACAATGCGCCCAGCGAACCCCATTCCGCGGGCCAGTGCACGGCCGCGGTGGCGACCGCGGTAACGACGATCAGCGATAGCGCCGCGAAGCGGGTGAACAAGCCCAGCAACAGCATCACGGCAAACGCCAGTTCACCCCAGGTCGCGGCCAGCCAGTTCAGGTCCGCTGGCAGCGTACTGAACGGCCAGGGGAATCCTTTTTGCCACTCCGCCCATGGAATGTCTGCAAACCAATTGCTGCCACGCAGCTTGGTGATGCCGGATTCCCAGAACTCCCAGGCCAGGATCAATCGCAGCGCCAGCGGCCACAGGTAGTCGCCGGCAACCCGCAGCCGCGCGCTCAGGTTGTCATAGGCGTCGAACATCAATTACTCCGCGTTTCGTCTCGTGCATCGGAACGTGTGCCGAGCAGCACGTCGCGCTGCCGCAGGTCCTCCAGCACCTTGGCGCCGGCCGCAACCACTTGTTGGGGTTCGGGATGCCGGATGTCCTGCGCAACCCCGAGCAATTGTTCGGTGCCCGTTGCCCCGGGAGATTCCTGCAGCCGCTGCAGCAGCAGGCGGGTGACGTCATTGAGGAGCATGAATTTCACCTGGTCCCGCCGGTCGCGGTAGACCAGCAGATGGGTCGCCTCGAAAGCTGGCTCCGTGGGTTGGTAGTCCGGTTGGATCAGGTGCACCGGGTAGCGGTAACTCAGCGCCCAGGCGAGCGGCGAGAGCACCGGCCGACCAGCCATCAGATCGCCATCGGGATCGGCGACGACCTGGTCCAGTTCGCGTGTATCCAGCGACAATGCCAGTTCGACCCACTCGTAGTGCGCCAGTTCGAGCAGGAATGGCGGATCGTCGTCGCGGCCTTCGCGCTCCTGGAGATAGCGCAGGAATTCCTTGGCGACCTCGGGAAACAGCGGCGTTCGGCAACGGTGTTCCGCATAGAACTCGCGCACCAGCCCCCGCCAGCGCTCCTCGTCGTAAAGGCCCCGCAGCACCGGGAAGTTGCCGGCCAGCAAGGAGCTGATGTTATTGAAGAACAGGCGCCGGTAGATGGCCATCCGCCGGTCTTCGACATCGGCGGGCGCTGAATGACGATCCGGGTCGCGAATATGCGCCGCAAACTCGTGCTGCAGTTTCGCGAGCTGTGCCGGCGGCTCAGCCGGCTGGCCTGGCTCAGGCCTGTATTTGCTGGAGCGGGCTGACATGGTCCTGCCATTTGTCCTGCAACGCCTTGATCTGGCCCACTTCCTCCATCAGTTCCGCCACGGTTGGAATGTTGAAATCGCGTTCCAGCAAGGTGGGGAAAACGCCAAACGTCTCGTAGGCTTTATCCAGCAACGCCCAGACGCCGGCAATGACATCGGCCCCGTGGGTGTCGATGATCAGGTCTTCGGCCTCGTGATCGTGACCCGCGATGTGACCATAGGCGATGCGGCGTCCCGGCAGGCCCTGCAGGAACTCGACGGGGTCATACCGGTGATTGACGCTGTTTACGTAGATGTTGTTTACGTCCAGCAGCAGGTCACAATCGGCTTCCTCGAGGACCGCCGTGACGAACTCGATTTCGCTCAGTTCCGCGCCCGGCGCTGCGTAGTAGGAAACGTTCTCCAGGGCGATGCGGCGCTCGAGGATGTCCTGGACGCGCCGCACGCGGGCTGCAACGTAGCGGACTGCCTCCTGTGTGAACGGAATCGGCATCAGGTCGTAGAGGTGCCCGTCATCACTGCAGTAGCTCAGGTGCTCGCTGTAGCAGCGGACCTGGTATCGATCCAGGAACGAGCGCAATCGGTGCAGGAAGGTTTCGTCCAGCGGCGCGGGGCCGCCAATGGACAGCGAGAGCCCGTGGCAGACAAACGGAATGCGCTCGGTGAACTCCCGGAACAGTCGGCCGCGCCCGCCGCCGACCCCGATCCAGTTTTCCGGCGCGACCTCCATGAAATCCACGGGACCCAGTTTGTGCGAGGAGAGCGGGCCCAGCAGGGCCCGCCTCAATCCCAAGCCGGCGCCCCCGAAGGGGTGGGCGCCAGTGTTCATTGCCGGAGTCATAAGTGCTGCTGCGGCAAGCCGCCGCGATCAGTCCTTGTCACCGCCGCACTTGCCTTCGCCGCACTTG
>JAPHSB010000100.1 GCA_026193295.1 Lysobacterales bacterium | reverse complement strand
CCGTCCGGGATGATGTGAAGTTCGAAGGGGCGTTCGCCCAAAACCGGTTTCAGCGCCTCGAAATACAGGGGGCCCACTGTTGCATTGCTGACTACCAGCACCTTGCCCCTGCCAAGGTGCTTTTGCCACAGGGGTGCGTCGCCCAGCACTCCGCGGCCAAGATAGACCGGGTAACCGTTAGTCGCCAACTCCACATTGATCGTTTTCATGTCGCTTGCTCGACCGTTGGGCCGGATGCTTCGCCTTCTGCCTGACTCCAGTGTGAGCGGATCAGGTCAGCCAGCGCTCGCGCGGTCACATCGAGCGCGCGGTTTTGTGAAGGGAACTCGATGTCCGCGAGTTCCTCGTAAAGCGGGTTTCTCTGCGCCGCCAGGCGCGCCAGTTTCACCTTGCGGTCGCTGGTTTGCAAGAGCGGCCGGCTGCGGTCCCGATTGAGTCGCCGCAGTTGCTGGGCCACGGACGTGCTCAGGTAGACTACCAGGCCATTGCGACGCAGCAGGTCTCGATTTTCTTTCTTCAGCACAGCGCCGCCACCGGTCGCGACGAGGACACCCCGGCGTCCGGTCAACTGCTCCAACATCCGGGTTTCCCGCTCGCGGAAGCCTTGCTCGCCTTCGACGTCGAATATCAGGCTGACGCTGGCACCGGTCTGGGCCTCCAGTTCATGATCACAATCGCAAAATTCGAGATCGAGCATTTTCGCCACGCGCTGGCCAATGGTAGTTTTACCCGAACCCATCGGCCCGATCAGGTACACATTGCAGGCCGGACTAGCCACGGCATGAGCCCTGCCAGCGTGCACTGGCGAACGACTTTGGGTACCATTGCCCGGATTGGGGGCAAGCCCCGCGGCAGAACTCCATGATCCGTTTCTTCGTACTTTTTAGCGTATTGCTGGTTGGACTTTTCACGCTGGAGATTCTACAGCCGGTGGAAAAGTACGTCATCCTGCCATTCACCTCGGTCATCGCGGATATCAGTGTCTGGATCATCCAGTTGTTCGACGATAACGTCCTCGCGACGGCCAATGTGATCCGTGACAAGGCGAGCGGCTTTGGGGTGCGCATCGAACGTGGCTGCAACGGCGTTGAGGCCCTGATCATCCTGTTTGCCGCCATCTTCGCCTTCCCCGCGCCGTTCAAGAACAAACTGCTGGGTTTCGCGGTCGGCTTTTTCGCGATCCAGGCACTCAACCTGGTTCGCATCATCAGCCTGTTCTATCTGGGCCAGTGGAACCAGGTGGCCTTCGAGTGGTTTCATCTCTACCTCTGGCAGGCCCTGATCATCCTGGATGCCCTGGTCGTGTGGCTGGTCTGGCTGCGCACCTTGCCCCAGGCCCGCGCCGCCCGTCAAGCGGTCGTCCAGGCGGCTTAGCGACCAGTCCGATGAGCCTCTCGCAGGAGATAATCGACGAGTTCAACAAGGCCTTCAAGAAGGCCCGGGTGGCCGGTGAAACGGAACCTACGGCCATGGTGCTGGCGACCAGTGACGGCCACGGCTTGGTCACCTCGCGCACCGTTTTGCTCAAGGCGCTGGATGAGGATGGCTTTGTCTTCTTCACCAATATCAACAGCACCAAGGGACGCCAGTTGTCTGCCTGTCCGCGAGCATCGGCGACCTTTCTGTGGAAGGCCAGCGGTTGCCAGGTGCAGTTGACGGGCACCGTGTCGAGGGTCAGCGATGAGGCCACCGACGCCTATTTCGCGACGCGTGACCGCGGCAGCCAGATCGGCGCGTGGGCGTCGGCGCAGTCAGCGCCGCTGGACAGCCGCGAAACGTTGCTGCGGCGTGTTCGTGAGGTCGAAGAGCAATATGCTGGCCGAGAGGTGTTGCGCCCACCTTTCTGGGTCGGCTTCACGCTCAACCCGGAGCGTGTCGAATTCTGGTGGTCACGGGAATTCCGGCTGCATGACCGCTTTGAGTACACGCTGGAAGGCGGCCATTGGGCAAAACAACGGCTGTATCCCTGAATCGCTGGCGGCCGGTGTCCTCCCTCGTCACGACCATTGAAATCGCCACTACGGGGCGCGGCTTCCGTGAAATCAGCGCGGAGTTGCAGCGGGCCGTCAGGCAGAGCCAAATAGCGGTCGGCCTCTGCCACGTGTTCCTTCGGCACACCAGCGCCTCGCTGCTGATCACGGAAAACGCGGATCCGGACGTCCGGCGTGACCTCGAAAGCTTTATCAGCCGGCTGGCGCCGGATGGCGATCCGTCCCATGTGCACACCATGGAGGGCCCGGACGACATGCCGGCGCACATCCGCTCGGTGCTGACCTCGAGTGAACTGACGATCCCGGTGCGCGATGGCCTATTGGGGCTGGGCACCTGGCAGGGCGCCTATCTCTGGGAGCATCGCCATCGTCCGCACCGCCGGCGGCTGGACATCACGATTGTCGGGCTGTAGGAGCGAACTTTGTTCGCGATGATTTTCCCGAGTGAATTCGGTCCTACTCGGTGTAGAACTGCTGTGTGAAGCGCACCATCAGGGGCTCTTCCTCGCCTTCGATCGCCACGGCGACTTCGAAGCGGTAGGTTTCGAGGTTGTGCACCGGGAATTCGGCGACGTAGTAAATCGCCCCTTCCGAGTCCTTCAGTTCACGCATCTCGAGTTCCCGCATCTGCCCCGTCAGGTTGGTCGCGCCGGCCGTCACCAGCGCGGGAACGGGTGTTCCCGGCGTGTCCATGACCTTCTTCAGTATGGTGACATTCAGTAGCGCCCGGCTTGACGAGCGCTTGATGCCGTAGCCCTGTGCGACCTGCGGGGGGATCAGGTTGGTATTCAGGGCATTGTAGTGCACGACGTAGTTTCCAAAGTCCTGCGACTGCTGCGCCAGGGTGGAGCCTGAAAACACCAGGGCCGCCAGCAGCGTCAAAGTAAGCAATAGCTGCTTCATCGTGTGAATCCTCATGTCAATTCGCCTGCTTTCACCATCCTAGCAGAAGCAGTAAAAAACGTATTCCGATCAGGGCGAAGACCGGCGACAGGTCAATGCCGGCGATCGGCGGGATGACTTTGCGGATCGGGCGCATGACCGGCTCGGTCAGCTGGTAGACCAGGGGAATGACCGGATGCCGCAGGTTAGCGCCTACCCAACTCAGGATGACGGCGGCGATGATCAGGAAGAAATAGGTCATCAACAGCGTCGCCAGCAGCTTGGTGATGCTGAACAGCACGATGTGGGCCGGCGCGAGCGGCGACGAGGCGATTCGGCTGACGACCCAGACTCCGAGAATCTCGAGCGCCAGCATTAGCACGAGGGCCGCCGTGTCCAGGCGCCCGATGGCCGGGACCACCCGGCGGAGTGGCACCAATGCGGGATTGGTCACCTTGACCAGGAACTGGCAGACGGGGTTGTAGAAATCCGCCCGAACCCACTGCAACAGCAGCCGCAGCATGACGGCCGTGATGAACAGGTCCAGCAGAGTGCCGACAAGGTAGGAAAAAGCGTTCGCGCCGTTAGCCATCGTCGCTGGCCTCCTCCTTGTCCGCAGCCTGCCCTGACAGCTCCTGGCTCCTGTCCCTGGCGGCTCGCACCGCCCGCAACATGAGGGCTCGGAAGTCTCCGTCTTCAAGGACTGCCATCGCCGCCTCGGTGGTCCCACCGGGTGAAGTGACGCGCCGCCGCAACTCCTCTGCCTCGTCGGGACTTGTGGCGACCATGGCGCCGGCACCGAAGCAGGTGATGGCGGCAAGCCGGTCGGCGGTGGCTGCCGGCAGGCCCAATTCCCGCGCCGCTGCAGCCAGCGCTTCGGTCAACAGGAAAAAATAGGCGGGGCCGGTGCCCGATACGGCCGTGACTGCATCCATCAGATTCTCGTCTGCGAGCCAGACGACCTCGCTGGCCGCAGACATGATTTGCTCGGCCTGCGAGCGCTGCCCGATGTTGCAGTTGCGTCCGGCCACCATCCCGGTGATGCCGTGGCCGATCAGCGCCGGCGTGTTCGGCATGCATCGAACGACGGCCTGGCCGCGGCCCAGTTGGGCCTCGATCGAGTCCATCGTGATCCCCGCGGCTACGGACAGCACGAGTTGGCCGGGCTGCACGTGCCCCGCCAGCTCATCCAGCACCGTGGACATGATTTGCGGTTTGATCGCCAGCAGCACCACGTCCGCACCCTCGACGGCACTGACGGCATCCGTGAAAGTCGCAAGGGAGAATGTCTCTTCCAGGCGTCTGCGTGCCGATTCACTGGGTTCGACGACCCGGATACGAAGATCGGAGCGCGGTGGGTTGGCCAGGCCGCTGATCAGCGCCGAGGCCATGTTTCCTCCTCCGATGAATGTAATCAGCATGAAACCCGCTCTCCTCGTGTCCGTCAGCTATTCCGCGGAATCGTCGTCGGGACGCGGTCCCAGCAGATCGGTTCCGATTCGCACCAGCGTGCTGCCCTGGAGAATGGCCTGCTCCAGGTCGGCGGACATACCCATCGACAAGGTATCCATGGGGATGCCGGCGTCCCGGATCTGCAGGAACAGTTCCCGCACGCGCCGGTAGCTGTCACTGGGATCGTACTCTTCGCTGCCCATGCGGGGGATGGCCATCAAGCCGCGCAGCCGAATGTTCGGCAGATCCTGGACGAAGCGAGCCAGTTCGCCTGCCTGCTCCGGTAATACGCCGGCTTTCTGTGGTTCCCGGTCGATGTTGACCTGGATGCAAAGCTCGAGTGGCGGCAATTCAGGGGGGCGCTGCTCGGCAAGTCGCCGGGCGATCTTGGCTCGATCCACGCTCTGCACCCATGCAAAGTGCTCGGCCGCCTCGCGCGTCTTGTTCGATTGCAGCGGGCCGATGAAGTGCCATTCGATGTCCAGTGCTCCGAGCTGGGCCTGTTTGGCGAGGGCTTCCTGTATGTAATTCTCGCCAAAAGAACGCTGGCCCAGGGCGTGCAACTCACGAATCCTGGCCGGCGTGTGCATCTTGCTGGCAGCCAAAACCATGACCTCGGCGGGGTCACGGCCGGCTTTTTCACAGGCCTTTGCGACCCGCGCACGAATATTCTGAAGATTCGCTTTCAAGTTATTCATCTTGCAGGGACAACGGGCTTGATCTATGGTTATGCATGGTTCAGTCGAAACACGGACAGAAAACGTGCTGCCTGGCGTTCACTGCGAAGCATTGTAACGCGACCGGGTAGATTGAAGGAGGGAATATGGATATTGCCGAGCTTCTTGCTTTCGCAGTCAAAAACAATGCCTCGGACTTGCACCTGTCTTCCGGGTTGCCGCCCATGATCCGCGTCGATGGCGACATCCGGCGGCTAACTCTGCCTGCGCTGGACACGGCGCAGCTGCAGGAATTGATCTACAGCACCATGAGCGACGCGCACAGGCGCGACTTCGAGGCAAACCTCGAGGTCGACTATTCCTATGCTGTTCAGGGTATGGCCCGGTTCCGCGTCAACTGTTTCCATCACGACCGCGGCGTTGGCGGGGCATTCCGTACCATCCCGGACACCGTGTGGACGCTTGAGGATGTGGGTGCACCGCCGATCTTCAGGGACATTATCGATGCTCCGAGGGGCCTG
>JAPHSB010000336.1 GCA_026193295.1 Lysobacterales bacterium | reverse complement strand
TCAAGTTCTGACCCCTGTTCCTCTGCCCGTGGGCGGTCGATGAAGCACCCGGAGAACGGTCATGCGAACGAAACACGATACGCTGCATAGACTGCTTTCATCGGTCCTGTGGCTCCTGCTGCTGAGCGCTTGTGCTTCGGTCCCGCCCAAGGTGCCCTGGTCCAGGCAGCTCGAACCCTTGGTGATCGGCGACCCGGCGAGCGGCGGCGTGGTGGACAGGCGCGGGCGATTCCGCGAGATTCTGTGTGCGGTCAACGCCGATCATGGCGCGGACCTGCCGGATTACCGGCCCTGCGAAGAGACCCTGAGCGAGGTCGGGATCGAGCCGCCGCCCAGCGGCGCACCGGTTTCGCTGGCGCCATCGAAATCGAACTACCTGGCGCTGATGGTGCCGGGGCTGGGCTACCAATGCATCAAGGCCTGGCTGAACCGTGACTACTCCGCGCCCCATCACGTGGCGACACATGGCTACGAAGCAGAGTTGCTGGAGGTCAGCGGCCTGTCGGGTTCGGCGATCAATGCACGCATCATCCGCGATTACGTCATGTCGCTGCCTGCAGAGGAGGCGGACCGGCCGCTGATCCTGATCGGTCACTCGAAGGGTGCGCCGGACATCCTGGAGGCCCTCGTCGCCTACCCCGAGCTGGCCGGGAAGGTGGTGGCGATGGTTGCCTTCGCGGGTGCGGTGGGCGGCTCCCTGCTGGCCGACGACACCGAAGTGCCGACCCTCAACCTGCTGACCCGGCTGCCTTACTCGGAGTGCGACGAAGGCGATCGCGGCGCGCTGCACAGCCTGTCGCCCGCGGTCCGGCGAGCCTGGCTGGAGGAGCACGAGCTGCCGGAGCATATTCGCTACTACTCGGTAGTGGCCTTTCCCGACCCTGCCCGCATATCCTGGGCGCTCAAGTCCAGTTGGCGCAGGCTGGGCGAGTTGCAGGATGCCCGCAACGACAGCCAGCTGGTTTTTTATGACCAGGTCATACCGGGCTCCCGCCTGCTGGCGTTCACCAACGCCGACCACTGGGCCATGGCGGTGCCGGCGGCGCGGCAAATGCGGCTTGCGGCATCGACCTTCGCCACCCAGAACGATTTCCCCCGCGAGGTCATGCTGGAATCCCTGCTGCGGTTCATCGAAGAAGACCTGGCGCAGCCGGCCGATTGAAGCAGCGTCGGGTTCAGCCTGCCCTTACTTCCAGCTTCAGGCCATTGAGGCGCTGCAGCGCGTCGATGATCAGAAACAGGTTGTTTGCCTGCGGATTGCCTTTGGCCGACAGCATGCGCATCAAGCTCTTTTCCATGATGCCCGTCTCCCGGGCCAGCGCCGGAAAGCCGATCGTGCAATTGGCGATGTCACGCAACAGAAGTTGCGCGACGACAACTTCGTTCCGCAGCATTGACTCAATGGCTTCGGCGAGCACGTTGCCGGCAAAGTCGGGATCGATCTGGAGTCGTCTGCGCAGGAGTTCCTGAGCTGGCTCCGTGATATGGCGAATTCTCTCAATCTCTGCGGGTTTTGAACTCATACCATGATTTCCTGGCTTTGCGGATGTCTATGGTCTGGCTTTGCTTGGTGCCGCCACCCAGCAGCACGATTAAGCGGCGCTGGTGCAACGCGTAATAGACACGATAGCCGGGGCCCGAATGAATACGCCTTTCCCAAAGTCCCCCCGTCAGAAGTTTCGAGTCAGAGAAGTTCCCGACCTCCATTCTTCGCAGGGCGGCGTAGACCTTCGCTGCAGGCCCTGCATCTATCTGGGAAACCCATTGCTCGAAGGGCCTGTTTCCCTTTGCATCGATGTACTGAACGATTTCGTATGTTTGCATAAAGTAACATATATGTTACTCAAGTCAATGCTTGCTGAGAGGATGGGCCGAAGGATGAGCAACCCCGCAGTTATACCGTCGGTCAGCGACAAAGGTAGTCTGAAATATCAGTGAATGGTCGTAGGAGCGAACCTCGTTCGCGGCCCGGACTCTAACCCCCCCGGTTTTTCAGCCAGGCCTCGTACAGCCCCGCCTTTTTGAGGATTTCGTCCCAACGCGGATCGCCCCAGAACCGCCTGAGGTAGGGATCGAACATCATTTCAGGCAGGCCGCCGTCGCGTTGGACGTAGGCGCGGTCCAGCCATTTGAAAACCTGGTCGTCGTCGCCGCGAAAGCCGTAAATCTGCGCGATCTGGAAGGCCGAATCGTGCTGGTTCTGCTCGATGAACGCAGGCAGCCGGGCGTCCGCTTCATCCGTGCGCCCCAGCGCATAGAACGCAATCAGCCTGCCGTATTCGCTCCAGAACGGATCGGTTTCCTGCTCGGCAATGGCCAGCGCCTCCTGCGGCCGGCCTTTTAACTGCAGCACGCGCGCACGGGCCTGATTGGCGGTGGGCATCTCCGGATTCAACGTCAGCAGGCGCTGGTAGACCTGCTCCGCCTCGTCCAGCTGGCCGGCATAGATCAGCGCCATGCCCAGCGCGTGGAGACCCCGCAGGCTCAGCGGATCCAGCGCCACCGCGCGTCTCGCCAGGGTGACGGACTGGTCGAGAT
>JAPHSB010000415.1 GCA_026193295.1 Lysobacterales bacterium | reverse complement strand
TTCAGCCGGTCTGTCTCGTCCATCTGCCGGCCTATGCTGCCGCCGATCATGGCGCCCGCCACCGTGCCGACCATCGTGGCCAGCACCTGGCCGGTGCCGCCGCCGACCTGGTGGCCCAGGATGCCGCCCGCGATCGCGCCGATTAGCACACCCTGATCCTGCTTGGTGGGGGCCGTGCTGCAGGCGGCCAGTGTCAATGCCAGGCAGGCCGCCAGTGCCAATCTCGAGTATCTGTTCATCGCTGCGCTCCTTTTCGCACAAGGCCCGTGAGCCTTGGCCTAAATGTACCGCAGCCAGCTGAACCTGTCCTGAATGCGCCGGGTCCGGGGATCGTCCCGTTGCAGAGCCATATCGCCCCGGCTCTGGTATCTTGTTAACCATGGCTTTGCTGATCACTTTCGTGCTGGTTGCACTGGTCTTTTCCTTTTTGTGTTCGATCGCCGAAGCGGTGCTTTTGAGCGTCTCGATGCCTTACGTTGCATTGCTTGAGAAAGAAGGCAAGCCGTCGGGGCGGCTGCTGCGTTCGCTGAAAACGGAAATCAGCAAGCCGCTCAGCGCCATCCTGACCCTCAACACCATTGCCCACACGATCGGTGCGGCAGGCGCCGGTGCGCAGGTAGCGATCGTGTTTGGCAACGCCTACCTCGGAGCCGCCTCGGTGATTCTCACCCTGCTGATCCTGTTCCTCTCCGAGATCATTCCCAAGACCCTGGGTGCGCAGCACTGGCGTCGGCTGGCGCCGGCCACGGCTTACGGCCTGAAATTCCTGATCTGGCTGCTGTACCCGTTCGTGTTCCTGACCGGGAAAATGACGAGAGGACTGGCGGGCGGCCCAACGCTGAACGGCTTCAGTCGGCAGGAATTTGCGGCCATGGCCGAACTCAGCGCGGAAGAAGGTCAATTGAAGGAACGCGAGTCGGAGGTGTTGAAAAACCTGCTGCTGCTGCGCGAGACCCGCGTCAAGGACGCCATGACGCCGCGCCCGGTGGTTTTCAGCCTGCCTGAAAGCACCACGGTCGGGTCTTTCTTCGAGGCCCACGAATCGGTGCGATTTTCGCGAATACCGCTGTACCGTGACGACCCCGACCAGCTCAATGGTTTCGTCCTGCGCGGCGATCTGCTGCTGGCGCATGCGAAGGCCGAAGTCGACACTCCGCTGATGCGATTCAACCGTCCCTTGCCGGTGCTGCCCGAATCACTCAGCCTGGCGCAGGCCTTGAACCACGTACTGAGGGTGCGTGCGCACATCATCCAGATCGTCGACGAGTATGGTGGCCTCTCCGGAATCCTCACGCTCGAAGACATTATCGAAACCATGCTCGGGCTGGAAATCGTCGACGAGGGCGATGCAGCCGTCGACATGCAGGAACATGCCCGGCACCTGTGGCGGCGCAGGGCGCGCGAGATGGGCCTGGATATCGATAGCCCATAATCAAACCACCGCACCGAACCAGCGGCCAACTGCCGCCGTCAGGGCCATGGCCAGCGCGCCCCAGAACACGATGCGCCCGGTGGCCACCCAGGTGCGTGCGCCACCCACCCGGGCGGACAGTACGCCCAGCACGGTCAGGGCCAGCAGTGAAGCAACGGACACCCAAAGTGCAATCCGCAATTCCGGTGCTACCACCACGGCCAGCAATGGCAGCGCGGCGCCGACAGTGAAGGTGCCGGCGGAAGCGAAAGCCGCCTGCAGAGGGCGGGCCGACATGATTTCCGAGATGCCCAACTCGTCGCGGGCATGCGCGCCGAGCGCGTCGTGCGCCATCAACTGCACGGCGACCTGGTGCGCCAGATCCTGGTCCAGTCCACGCCGCTGGTAGATGTGGCTGAGTTCGCGGGTCTCAAACGCGTGGTCATTTTCGAGCTCCACCCGTTCGCGCTCCAGGTCGGCCTTCTCGATATCTGACTGAGAACTGACCGAAACGTACTCGCCGGCGGCCATCGACATCGCGCCCGCGACCAACCCGGCCACGCCGGCGATCAGCACCCCGGAGCGATCGGCTGCGGCCGCCGCCACGCCCACCACCAGGCTGGCGGTCGAGACGATACCGTCGTTGGCGCCCAGCACGGCGGCGCGCAGCCAGCCGACGTGGTGGACGCGGTGAAAGGATTCGCTTTTCATGGTGGTCTCCGTTTGGCCGAGGCAGGCGTATCCAGGATTCTAGGCCGCAGGCACCGCGTGGGATCGGACATGGGTCAGAAAAGATCGTGGAGGACGTTAGCTCGCGAGCCGCAAGTGACGTCAGTCCCCCAGCGCAAACGCCACCACGTAATCGCCCCTGCTGGTGCCCAGGCTGCCGTGGCCGCCGGCGGCGATCACCACGTATTGGCGGCCGCCCAGCTGATAAGTCATCGGCGTGGCCTGGCCGCCGGCCGGCAGGCGGCCGCGCCATAGCTCCTCGCCCGTGTCGATGTCGAAAGCGCGCAGGTAGTCGTCCATCACGGCGCCGATGAAGACCAGGC
>JAPHSB010000383.1 GCA_026193295.1 Lysobacterales bacterium | reverse complement strand
GAGGGCTCGCACCACGCCGGCCAGCGAGCATTCGTCGGTGATGGCGATCGCTTCATAGCCCTGTTCCGCCGCGCGCGCGACCAGTTCCTGCGGGTGCGAGGCCCCGGTCAGGAAGCTGAAGTTGCTGGTGCAGACCAGTTCGGCGTAGGGGGGCGGATGTTGCATACTGTATAAATATACAGCATTTTACGTAGAACCGAATTCATTCGGGAATTCGGCCTTGATGATCGCGAACAATGTTCGCTCCTACGCGCAACGGCTTTTTACGTAGGACCGAATTCATTCGGGAATTCGGCCTTGATGATCGCGAACATTGTTCGCTCCTACGCGCAACGGCTTTTTACGTAGGACCGAATTCATTCGGGAATTCGGTTTTCATGATCGCGAACAATGTTCGCTCCTACGTGCAGCGGCATTTTATGTAGGACCGAATTTATTCGGGATGGGGGTTTTCGAAAAAAAATCCCGAATGAATTCGGTCCTACGGAAATCCGGGTTACAGGTACACGGCCTCCAGGCGGGCCAAGCGGCGATCATCGGCGAACAGGGTCAGGAACTGGCCGCTGATCTCGAAGCGGGTGGTTTCGCCCAGCGCCTGCAGGAAGGCTTGCTCGGTGTCCATGCCTTCGGGGCAGGCCATCATGGTGGAGCCCAGCGCGGAAAAGGTCAGTTTGTCCTCGGTGGCCTGGAAGGTGCCGAAGAAGTTGTTGCAGCCGGCGTGGCCGCGCGCGCTCGAACCGTCGGTCGCGAGCACGATGTGAGCCTCGCGCATGCCCTCCGGGGTGACCACCGGCTTGCCGTCGAGTTCCAGCAGTTTCCAATAGGTATTCTGCAGCTCGGCATGGTCGGTCGGCGCACAGGTATTTTGCGGATCTATTTTCTCAAGTTTATCCACTATCAACTTGACTTCATTACGATTACCTTCCATGGCCGGGCGTTCCAGGTAGCGCCCCCTGAGCCGTACCATGACCTCCGAGCCAGCATCAATTCCGGAATTCAGATACGCCCGTTCTAGTTCTATATAGGCGCCTTCCATGGCGACCGGGAAGCTCTTGCCGCTGCGGCAGTCGCGGAACAGGGCGGCGTCGGCCATGTAACGGAACATGCCCTCGAGTTCCATGCCGGGCTCTTCCGTTGCGGCCGCCGTGGGTTCCACGGCCGGCCGCTGGACCGCCACCAGCATGATGTGCGCCTCGCGTCCGGCGCCGCGGGTCAAAACCGGTGTGTGCGTGTCGGAGGTGAACATCAAGCGCCCGCGATCCTGGATTTTGGCGCGCAACGAATAGCTCATGCGTTCATCGATGTCTGCCGGCGCATAGGACAATTCGAAGCGGATCGGCACCTGGCCGGGGTCGGCGATGGTCTGGCGGGCGATGACCGTGGCCGCGACGTCCTGGCGTGAAACGTCTTCCAGCGTAACCAGCAGTTCCGCCTGGTCCGACAGGGCGATGCGCTCGCGGTAACTCACCGTACCGCTGATCACCGCGGTCTCCGGGGCACTGGCTTCATCGGCCTTGGCCGGCGCTTGCTCCTGGCAGGCGCTGGCGACAATCGCCAGGGTTATGGCCAACAGGGTTTGCAATGGGTATTTCATGTGCGAAGGTTCCATGGCTGCAGTTCTTGTTCACTTCTTTTTGCGGGATTGATTGGGTTGCTCGCGCGCCACCCCCCCTGTCAGAACCAGCTTCATGGCGTTCTCGAAGGATATGTCGATCGGCGTCAGGCAGGCGCGCGGCAGGAACAGCGTATAACCGCCAATCTGGTAACTGAACGGAAGGTACACCGCGATCGGGTCGTCCACGGTCAGTTGCACCGGCAAACCGCTGAAATCCTCACGGGTGACAAATCCGATGAGCTCGAACTGCTGGCCAGGCAGCTTGACCAGGACCACTTTGCGCATGGCCTTTTTGCCGTCCGGGCTGAAGTAGCCCATGAAGTCTTTGATGGCGGAGTAGATGCTCTTGACCAGCGGCAGGCGGTTGAGGATGGCCTCGCCGACGGCGAACAGCCGCTGGAACAGGATCACGTGGGTCAGCAGGCCGACCAGGATGGTCATGGCGACGGCCGCCAGCAGCCCCATGCCGGGGATGTACCAACCTGCAGGCAGGAATTCCGCCAGCAGACCGCCCAGCAGTTGCTCTGCGCCACGCGCCAGCCACCACAGGATGGCCAGGGTCAGGACCGCTGGAATGACGACCGCGAGGCCTTTGAGGAACAGTTTTCCGAGCGT
>JAPHSB010000064.1 GCA_026193295.1 Lysobacterales bacterium | reverse complement strand
CGCAACGCGGACAGCATGTCGCTGCTGTATACGTTGCTGACCGGCCAGGGTACTCGCTTCACGCGGCCTTTC
Organism: Lysobacterales bacterium; assembly: GCA_026193295.1. Taxonomy (GTDB): domain Bacteria; phylum Pseudomonadota; class Gammaproteobacteria; order Xanthomonadales; family SZUA-36; genus CALKKN01. Next base: position 2,208 of record JAPHSB010000064.1, on the reverse strand, counting down.
AAATGGCTGGGCAATGTCATCCGGCATCCCGTCACGTTCCTGAAAACCCTGTGGCCCTTCGGCTGGTCGGAGCGTTCCGTGATCTTCCTGGTCATGCAGACACTGGATAACGCGATTGCCTTCCGTACGAGCCGTGGTTGGTTTGGCGTCACCCGCTTCACCACCGAGCAGGATCCGGAGAAACCCAATCCAACCTACATCGAGGTCGCGAACGAGGCTGCCGAGGTGCTCGCCCGTCAAACCGGCGGCATCGCGCAGAGCATGATTCTGGAAGCGGTGGGGAACGTTCCGACAACCGCGCACATCCTCGGCGGCGCCGTTATTGCCGACAAGCCCGAGGGCGGAGTGGTCGACCGCAACAGCCGGGTGTTCGGCTACCGCAACATGTTGATCTGCGACGGCTCGACCATGCCGGCGAACCCGGGCGTCAATCCGTCGCTGACGATCACCGCCATGAGCGAACATGCGATGGCGCAGCTGCCCGAGGCTAAGCCCGGTTGGTGGTCAGAATGAGCTCATTGAGCTTTTTCTGTCTGCTTCAGTAAGGCTTCCGTCAACTTTTCGACGGACCACGAGTCAGCGCGCTGGCTGGGCGGGTAGTCCTGGAAGGTCTGCAGGAACTGCGCCGTCGTTGCCAGGCCCATGTAGATATGCGGCGCCTTGTCGAGCACCCAGTCCCAGTAGGTGTTGGAGTTTTGATCAGCGCGTTCGAAGGGATCACGGCGCAGGTTGAATATCTTGGGCGCTTTTAGCCTGATCATCGGCTCGAACCACAATGCCAGCGTCTGCGCGCGCTGCTCCGCATAGACCATCTTCCAGTCGCCCACGCGGACGCCGACCGGCATGCCGCTGTCTTCGAGGTAATGGAATACCTGCCGCGGTCCGTGCTCGGCCTGCCCGGTCAGGTAGGGCAGAAAATTGTAACCGTCCAGGTGTACCTTGTACTGCTTGCCCTCCACCGAAAGCCCTTTCAGTAGCTTGCCGGAGATATCCGGCTCGCCGGCCGCCGCCATCAGTGTGGGAACCCAGTCCAGATGACTGATGATGTCGTTGGAAACCGTTCCGGCCGGAATTTTGCCGGGCCAGCGTACCATCGCGGGTACCCGGTACGCCCCTTCCCAGTTACTCATCTTCTCGCTGCGATAGGGCGTGATCGCGGCATCCGGCCAGGTGTTGAAGTGCGGCCCATTGTCAGTGGAGTACATCACGATGGTGTTGTCGCTGATACCGAGCTCATCCAGCTTGTTCAGCAGTTTTCCGACAGTCTCATCGTGCCCCATCATGGTGTCGTTATAAGCACCTTGTCCGGAACGGCCGACATCGGAAGCCTTGGTGTGCGTTCGAAAGTGCATGTGCGTGGAATTGAACCAGACGAAAAACGGCTTCCTTGTTGCATGGGCCCGGTCGATGAAGTCCAGGCTGGCGGCGAGGAATTCCTCGTCCACGGTTTCCATGCGCTTGCGGGTTAATGCACCCGTGTCTTCGATACGTCCGTCCGCGTACGAGTGAATCACGCCGCGTGGCCCGAACTTGGCCTTGAACCAGGGTTGCTGCGGGTAATCAGGATCTTCCGGTTCTTCCTCGGCGTTGAGGTGGTACAGGTTGCCGAAAAACTCGTCGAAGCCGTGGTTGGTCGGCAGGAATTCATCCTTGTCGCCCAGGTGGTTCTTGCCGAACTGCCCGGTTGCGTAGCCCTTGTCGCGCAACAGTCGGGCCAGCGTGATATCACGCGGCTGGATGCCCAGTTCGGCGCCCGGCAGTCCGACTTTGCTCAGGCCGGTACGCAGTGGCGACTGACCGGTAATGAATGAAGATCGCCCAGCAGTACAACTCTGGTCCCCGTAGTAGTCCGTGAAGCGCACGCCCTCGTTGGCGATGCGGTCGATATTGGGTGTCCGATACCCCATCGCGCCGTCGTTGTAGGCGCTGATGTTGTAGATGCCGATATCGTCACCCCAGATGACCAGGATATTGGGCTTGTCCTGTGCGGCGATGCCGAAGGACCACACCAGGCCAAGCGCGAGGCAGACCAGCCGCGCCGCGTAACGATTCAAACTGTCGAGCAACCGCATGTTCTTCCCTCCGGCATTCGATCGGGCGCCAAAATCAACGCAGTTCCCGTCGCAGGATCTTGCCCACCGCGGACTTGGGCAACTCGTCAAGGAATTCAACCTGCTTGGGCACCTTGTAGGCTACGAGGTTTTTGCG
>JAPHSB010000014.1 GCA_026193295.1 Lysobacterales bacterium | reverse complement strand
GGAGACTCGAACTCCCACGGGTTGCCCCACTGGATCCTAAATCCAGCGCGTCTACCAATTCCGCCACTTTCGCACGTGTCGGAAAAAATGGTGGGCCATGTAGGAATCGAACCTACAACCTCCGGATTAAGAGTCCGCTGCTCTGCCAGTTGAGCTAATGGCCCACGTGTTTTCAAATTTGGGGTGGACGATGGGGCTCGAACCCACGACCGCTGGAATCACAATCCAGAGCTCTACCAACTGAGCTACGCCCACCATTGTTCAGCCCGCTATTCTACAATAGTTTGCCGCTGTTGTACCCCCCGTAGGAGCGGACATTGTCCGCGACCGTTCCCGAATAAATTCGGTCCTACAAATCATAAGGGCGCTGCGCGGCGGTTCGAATCGTATCGAATACATCAGTTTGGAAATGACCCATGCGAGCATGGGTCATTCCTTATGTGGCGCGCCCGGCAGGACTCGAACCTGCAACCGTCGGCTTAGCTTACCACTACAGTTTTCACTGCCTCGCCAGGCGAGTTTGTGGTCTGGACTATCTCTTCACCGTCTCAGGTGCTGCACGTATAGTCTCTACGGAGCCCTACGATAGTCAGCCGCAAACTTGATGTTCTTCAGCTGATTATTCTTGGGTGCTTCTACCCTCAGGGTTGCGTTCGAGCCAAAATCCTTTGGGTTCAGGTAATAGCATTCATCGGTTTCTGGACAATAGACGCAGTACAAATCCACTTCGTCCTTGTCCACGGGCACTGTGTGGGTGCCCTGTTTGTCTGCCCAGCAAGTTGAAAACTTGACGTCCAGTTTGCCGAACTTGTCCAGCTTCCGATACTTCACCTGAACCCGCCGGAATTCACCGTCTTTGTACGCCACCAAATCAAACGGAGAGTGCTCCGTCAACGGCGCGAGGATGGTGAATCCTTGCTCGAACAGATCAACCTGAGCCTTCAAAACACCCAGGTCACCCTTTTGCTTCGTATGGTGTTCAACTGCCACGGGGCGATTTTACACCATCGTACGGGTCAACCATAGGTTTCCACGGGATTGCCATCAGCGTTACCTGTTAAGGTTTCCCCGTTACAGTGCAGTCCACTCTGCAGGTTCTGTTTCCCGGCAGAGGCTCCTTCACTCAAAGGCCGATGCTCTATCCGGTTGAGCTACGGGCGCTATACTGATATTTCATTCGCTTAACGTGCGTGCCAGTTTACACGCTGGATTGGTCGGGGTGGAGGGATTTGAACCCCCGACCCACTGCTCCCAAAGCAGTTGCGCTACCAGGCTGCGCTACACCCCGACTTATAACCCATCACCACAGCCGGGCAATGTTACGGAACAGGGCCCGCCGCGTCAACGCCGGTCGGTTGACAACACACTGACCCAAAAGGATAATGCGCTGCCCCTGAACCCGGCAAACCGGGTCCGGAAGAAGTTATAATAAACGGATGCGCCCGTAGCTCAGTTGGATAGAGTGTCTGGCTACGAACCAGAAGGTCGGGAGTTCGAATCTCTCCGGGCGCGCCATAAATAGAAAAGCCCCGCCTCGCGCGGGGTTTTTTTATTTATGTCTCGTTCGGGGATCCGATTCGGGCTCCTCAGTTCGACAAATTTGTCGGGAACAAATTTGGACGCCCAAAGGGCGCCCGCAGGGCGAGCGCCAGGGATGGCGCGAGTCAATCTCTCCGGGCGCGCCAAATTCCCAAAGCCACCCACCGGGTGGCTTTTCTTTGCCGGCCAAACGTAGGACCGAATTCATTCGGGAACGATCGCGGACAATGTCCGCTCCTACGGGGGGCGACCTTCGCTTGTAGGACCGAATTCATTCGGGAAAGGATCCCGAACAAGGTTCGGTCCTACGGCGGCTTGCCTCCGCGGGCGCAACCGGCCATCATTGGACTCCTCCCGAACCGGAGCGCCGGCCATGGCCCAGATCAGCAACTTCACGTTTGACGAGATTCAGATCGGCCAGACCACCAGCTTTAGCCGCACCATCGGTGAACGCGAAATCATGCTGTTCGCCGCGGCCTCCGGCGACGTCAACCCGCTGCACCTCGATCCGGTGTATGCCGCGACCACCCCGTTCGGTGAGCCCATCGCCCACGGCATCCTCTCGGCCAGCCTGATTTCGGCCGCCGTCGCCCTGCAATTGCCGGGGCCCGGTGCGGTCTATGTCAGCCAGAGCCTGCGTTTCCTGCGGCCGGTCAAGGCCGGCGACCAGCTGACGGCCCGCCTCGAAGTCACCGCCAAGCGCGAGGACAAGAAATTCGTCACGCTGGACTGCGAAATCGTCAACCAACATGGCAAGCCGGTGGTCACCGGGCAGGCCGAGATCATGGCGCCGGTCGAGAAGGTCACCATCGACCTGCCGGAGCTGCCGGCCATCAGCAT
>JAPHSB010000276.1 GCA_026193295.1 Lysobacterales bacterium | reverse complement strand
TCGAAAATCATCCAATCCCAACCATGCATTGGCTGGATTATGGCTCGAAGTACTGAATCATGCTGACCAGGGCAATTTGACCCGCACTCAGGAACTGTTTGCAGAAGTTGCAGAGAAGGATTGGGACATCGATAGCGTGTCACAGGCCCGGTCAGTCACAAGTGAATCCCTAAAGGAGTTGGAGGAAATCCGGGGGGTGTATGGTTTACCGCGCAACTGTTCCGGATAACAGATTGCGACCGAGCGATTCGCCGGGGCGCATGCTGCCAGCGATATAGATTAGGTTCGCTCCTGGCCGAGGGTGTGTGATAACTCGATAATTGATTCTGGTGACCAGATAAAGTGGCAACTGATTGCCCGCCAGCGGATCTGATTCATCATCCGGTTGGCTCGTGGAAAATCGCGATTGAAGTATTTCGAGCTTCAGGGGGAACTGAGTTGGCCTGGATCGACCGGTTTTGAGAGTAAAAAAGGGCCGTTCAGGCCCTGATCGCCTCAATCAGCGGTTTTGTACCCACCAGATTCAACATTCGCTTCAAGTTGTAGGCCAACACGTGCAGGCTCATCTCGGTACTGACCCGCGGTAATGTCCGGGTCAGGAAGTGAGTCGATCCCATCCACGCTTTCAGTGTTCCGAACGGATGCTCGACCGTAGCGCGTCGTAGCCGCATCATATCGGCACTGCGCTCCAACCGGGCCCGGGCCCGATCAACCACCGCCTCGTGCTCCCAGCGGGTCATTCGTCGATGTCTGCCGGTCGTACATTGCGGCTTGAGTTGGCAGGTTCCACACTGATCGGACCAGTAACGATGCAGCGTCATGTCCTTCTCCTCGCTGGTCAGGCGGCGTGCCATCCGCTGCCCTGCCGGGCGTTCGTACTCGTCGTCTGCGGCGATGTAACGGAACACACTGCGGTCGAACTTGCCCAGGGCTTTGTTGGGCGAGGTGCTGGAGTTGGGAACATAGGTCGTGATGCCAGCCTCTTCGCAGGCCTTGAGTTCCAGGTTGCGATAATAGCCGCGGTCTGCGACCACACTCAGCTCATCCACATCGAGGGCATCTTTGGCCTGCTGCGCCATCCGGGTCAGTTGCCGCCGGTCGCTACCGGCATTGGTGACCTCGTGCGCCACGATCAGGTGGTGCTCGGTATCCACTGCAGCCTGAACGTTGTAGCCGACCACGCCCGAGCCGCGGTGGTTCATCGAGCGGGCGTCGGGGTCAGTCAATGAGATCTGCTGGCCCGGAGTTTTGAGCATCCGGGCCTCAACTTTTTCTAGCCGCGCCATCTCCTGCTTCAAGGCCGTGATCTTATCCTCCAGGCGCTGAGTCTTGTCTTCGGCCGGTTCCTGCCGGTCGGCCTCGGCCAGCAGTTGCAAGTAGCGGTCGATGGTCGCATCCACTTCGGCAATGCGCCGCTTCATCTTGGCCCGGGTGAAGTTACGGTCGCGGTTATTGACCGCTTTGAACTTGCTGCCATCAATGGCCACGAAGGCGTTAGCGAACAGGTTGAGGTTGCGGCACAGGATGACGAACTGGCGGCACACCAGGCGAATCGGAACGCCGTTGTCCTTACGAAAGTCGGCGATGGTCTTGAAGTCTGGTGCCAGGCGGCCCGTTAGCCACATCAGTTCCACGTTACGTTGCGCTTCGCGTTCCAGCCGGCGGCTGGAGTGCACCCGGTTGAGATAACCGTAGACAAACAGTTTGAGCATGGTGGCTGGGTGATAGGCTGGCCGGCCCGTGTCATTCGGTAGCGTCTTGAAACCCAGCCCAGACAAGTCGAGTTCATCAATGAAGACATCAATGACTCTAACGGCGCTGTCTTCAGCGACGTAATCATCGAGGCGTTCGGGAAACAAGGTGGCTTGAGAGCGATCCTCGCCTTGAATAAATCCGCTCATCCAATGGTCCCTCACTGGGAAAGCTAAATTATATCCGGTGGAGAGTTTTCACACAGCCTCGGCCAGGAGCAGAACTGATCGGTTAAGCCGAAAGGTTTCGTGTGAGTTAATTGAGATCCAACCTGGCGACGAGGTCCACGTAGCGTGGATCGTCACGGACGCCTTCGAGAATGGGATCGATCCCTAAATCAAGAAGACCTTGTTCTCGACTAGTCCAGGCGGACTCCAAAAATCTGAACGCTGTGTCTGCGTCCCCCCTGAACGCATGCAAGGTGCCCAGCCAGTAGTCGCAGCAGTTTTGGCTCAGTGTCTCGAAGTCTTCGAGCGCTTCGATCGCAGCAGGCTCCTCTCCCGCTGCGGTGTGCGCGATCACCAGTCCATAAAGCCGGAAAACCGGGTTTGGCTCGAGCTCGATTTCATGCAAGGCCCCGGCATGGTCGCCTTGCAGGGCACGTATTCGGCCAATTGCCAGGTGCGCAAACTCGATCCGGGGATTTACGGCCAGGGCGTGCCGGTAGGCTTCAATCGCCTCCCTGAATCGTTTCGCCTGGTAATATCGCTGGCCCAGCAAATAATGCAGGCGGGCGTACGTAACGTCGTGCGCCGCCGCAACCGCAAGTAACCGGATGGATTTGTCCAGATCGCCGTGTATCGCGCTCAGTAAAGAACTGAAGACCAGCAGGTACTCATTTCCGGGTGCAACGGACAGTCCTTGTTCCAGAAGCGCACGGGCTTCTGTCCAGTTCCAGTCCACGAATATTGCGACCGCGACTGATGCGGCAACTGCTTCGGGAAGCGTCGGATCCAGTTGCAGAGCCCGCCGAGCCAGATCGCGGGCGCTATTCGGACCGTCCAGTTGTCCCGTTGCAGCCGTTACGGGCCCGCCAATGCGGCACAGTGCGAGTTCGGCGAGGGCCGCTGAGAATTGCGGTTCGATATCGACTGCCCGCTCCAGCGCCGTTGACGCGGCAATAAAATCATGGCCAGTGCGCCGCAGTCTCTTTCCTTCCAGATAAAGCCGATACGCGACCGGATCGATCTCATCGGTCCATGGAGAGCTTGCATCCGTGTTTTCCTGGCCGCTTTTGCGAGCCTCGTCTACGGTCGCCGTTGACATCAGTTCAGTCGACTGCCTTCCACCATCGCTCCCCGATCGGAGCACGATTCCGATGGCAATCATCGATATGACGAAAGCGGATCCAGCCAGAACAATCGTCATTCGTCTTGGCCGGGGCAACCGGCTTGGCTGCGTTGCGAGGTCGAGGCGCTCTACGTTTGCATTGATGCCATATCCGCGCCCGCGGGCCACGCGAATCAGGCAGCATTCCGGATCATCATCATTGAG
>JAPHSB010000341.1 GCA_026193295.1 Lysobacterales bacterium | reverse complement strand
CTTCATCGAGCAGTTCCGCATCAACATCGCCGGCGGGCCGTTTGCGGCTCGGTGCGGGGGGCTCCGAACCGGTCTCCGGTTCGCTGTCGGTCTCCGGTTCGCTGTCGGTCTCCGATTCGCTGTCGGTCTCCGATTCGGCAGCTTCGGCGGCCTCCGCCTGGGTGTCGTCGCCCAGCACCCGCAGGACGTCTTCCGCCTCACTCTGGATGCTGCGCAAGGATTCCTCGACCGCTTCTTCGGCCGCGGCGCCCTGACCGCGCCGGCTGAGCAACCACCCGGCGACGGCAGCGACCAGCACCAGCAAGCCGATCAGCCAGATTGACAAGCGGCTGTACCACGGCTCGCTGCGCTCCGCCTGCTTCACCACGGCCTGGCGCTCGTCGCGCAAGCGGTCCTGCATGTTGGCCAGATCCGCATCGGCCACCGGGCCATCGCCGGCAGCCGCCAACTCAGATTCGAGTTCGCGGATGCGCTCCTCCAGGTAGCTGTTCTGCTGCTGCTGGTTGATCAGTTCCTCTTCCGTCCGCGCCAGGTTTTCGCGCAAGGCCTGCGCGTCTGCATTGTCTTCGGCGGGCTGTGCCGACTCCTCGAAACCGGAGCCGTTGTCGAGTTCGCTATCCGCTGACGGTGGAATCAGCTCGAGCAGGTCCTGGCCCTCTTCTGACCCGGCCACCTCCAGGTCGGCGGGCTCTGCGTCGCTGGTCGCCTCTTCTTCGGCCAGTGATTCGTCGGGCTCCACGGTCGGCGCCCCCTCTTCCTGCGGCGCGGCCGCCTCGGCTTCGCTATCTTCCGAAGCGACACTCTCGCTGGACAACAAGGGAGTGGCCGGACTGGCGACGGATCTCGCCGCCCTGCTGCCGGTGAACTCATCCGACTGCGCCTGGACCTCGCGGTAAGCCGCGGCTGCGGAAATCTGCTCGATTTGCGCGGCGTTCGGCATGCGCAGGATGGCGCCGCGCTTGAGCAGGTTGATGTTGTCGTTCAGGAAAGCGCCCGGATTCTCCCGCTGGATGGCGATCATCACCTGGTTGACGCCCAGGCCCGAGCCACGCGACCATTCGCGGGCGATGCCCCACAGGGTTTCGCCACTCCGCACCGGCCCATACTCCGAACCGGCCACCGGAGCGACCGCTGTCGGCGCGGCTGGAGGAGCCTCGACCGGGGCTGCCGGTTCCGCGGCGGCTTGCGGTGGTGCCGCCACCGGGGCCGGGGCCGGAGCCGGGGCCGGCGGTTTGCTCTTCGAGATCCGGGGCGCCGGTGCTGCTTCGGGCACCATCGGCGGATCCAGGAACAGGGTGTATTCGCGCAACATGCGTCCGCTCGACCAGTTGACTTCGACAATCAGCCGCAGCACCGGGGCGGTAATGGGCAGATTGCTGGTGGCGGCAATGTAGGCGTCGCCCTCGATGTCCTCCACCGTAAAGCGCAGCGGCACCGCAATGCCCTCGATGCTCGCGCCAATCAACTTGTAATCGTCCGCGGACGCCAGCCGGGCGGTGACGGAGGTCAGGTCGTCAGACGCCTGGCTGATCAGATCGATCCGCGCCTTGAGCGGCTGGTTCAGATACGACTCGACCTTGGCTTCGCCAAGGCCCAGTGACCAGGCCGCGGGGCTGAATGCCAGAGATGCGGCCACCAGCATGGCCGATGCGCTGATGCGATTGTTGCATTTCATGAGTCTCTCCGTCTTTCCCTGACCTTATGAAGAACAGGATGGAGCGCGTGCCCCGCTCCCTGTCTACGCCTGTTAATATCAGGCAGAGTTTACGTTTGCTTGGCCGGCGTTTCCAGCCGTTGTCTGCTTTTCCTCAAGCCATTCCATGATTTGCACCGCGTTCAGAGCGGCGCCCTTGCGGATATTGTCGGCAACCACCCACATATCGATGCCGCGCGGATGGCTCAGGTCGCGCCTCAAGCGGCTGACATACACCGGATCCTTACCCGCCGCATGCGTCACGGCCGTCGCATGGATCATGCCCTGATCCTCGACGATCTCTACGCCGGGGAACGCCCGCAGCAGCCGACGAATTTCGTCCAGGCCGATCTCCTCGCGGGTTTCGAAATGCACGGCCTCGGAATGTCCATAAAAAACCGGCACCCGCACGGCCGTCGCGTTCACCATGATCTCGTCATCCCCGAAGATCTTGCGCGTTTCCCAATGCATTTTCATTTCTTCGCGGCTGTAGCCGTTATCCAGCATCTCGTCGATCTGCGGCAACACGTTGAAGGCGATCGGCTGGGCGAACTTGCTCGCCTCGACCTCCTGCATGTTCAGACGTGCCGCGGTTTGCGTGGCCAGCTCGTGCAGGCCGCGCCGGCCGGCCCCCGACACCGACTGGTAGGTGGCCACGTTGATCCGCGTGATGCCGGCCGCCCGGTGGATCGGCGCCAGGGCCACCACCATCTGGATCGTGGAGCAGTTCGGATTGGCGATGATGGCGCCGGTGGTGATGTCCTCCATCGCGTGGGCATTCACCTCGGGCACCACCAGCGGGATGTCGTCGTCGTAGCGGAATGCGGAGGTATTGTCGATCACGATGGCGCCCGCCTCGGCCGCCCGCGGCGCGTGCTGCTTGCTGACCGAGCCACCCGCCGAGAAGAGCGCATAGTCGGTAGTGCTGAAATCAAAGTCGTCGAGGACCTGGATCGCCAACTGCTTGTTGCCATAATCGACCAGCTCACCCGCCGAACGCTCGCTGGCCAGGGCCGTCACCTGGCGCGCCGGAATACCGCGCTCGGCCAGGATGGACAACATGACTTCGCCAACGGCGCCGCTGGCGCCAACCACTGCTATTCTCGGATTTCTCATCATATTTTGCATTGTAAAACTAAAATAACCGTCTGTTTAAAATATATTTTATCCATTCTGCGCCCGGTGCCGAAGAACATGATCCACGAGCACCAACGACATCATGGCCTCGACAATCGGCGTCGCGCGAATCCCCACGCAGGGATCGTGCCGACCCTTGGTAACGACCTCGACCTCGTTGCCGTCGATGTCGAGGCCCCGGCAGGGAATCCTGAGACTGGAGGTCGGCTTGAACGCCGTGCTGACCAAAACGTCCTGGCCACTGGAGATGCCGCCAAGGATACCCCCGGCATGGTTGCTGAGGAACCCCTCACGGGTCATTTCGTCACGATGCTCGGTGCCCTTCTG
>JAPHSB010000238.1 GCA_026193295.1 Lysobacterales bacterium | reverse complement strand
CGCGCATTTCCGGTCAGGTTGCCCCGCGCCTGCCGGTACAGCGGTGGGATGACGCCTAGGTCGTTGATCAACCGTTGCTGCTCGGCGTCACTGAGCGGAAAGCTGTACGTCCAGAATTCGGTCAGGGCATGGTGCGCGGGGCCTTCGTGCGCCGGCACGTCGCTGCGCTCCATCCAGACGGTCTGGTAGAAGGCGGGGTCGCGTTCCCACGGTTTCAGCACGCGGCGGTTGAAGTCATATCCGTTCATTTCCGCGCGCACCAACTGCCAGTCGACCTGTTGCGGAATGGGCCAGGTCGACGGATTCATCGCCTCCAGGCGCTGTCGCAGGTTCAGGAACGCGGGCTGCCGTTGTTCGAACTGCTCGCGCGTATAGTCCGGCGCACCGTCCAGCAAAGGCGGGCGCTCGAACGCCCGCCAATCCTCGAACAGGCTCACCAGGGCTGCGGGGTCGCCGGCGCCGACCGGCCCGGCCAGGCCCAGTGCCAGGGTCGCCGCCAGCAGTTGGCTTGGCAGGTGTGTAGAGATCAGGCTCATGTTCGTATCCTCGCAGAGGTGATGAGGCAGGTTTGCAGTATAGACGAGCCGCGTGACCGGATGCTGGCCGCACGCATTCTATTTGACTGAACGGATAAATAACTGGATTCTTGTGCCTGCTTTCAATACCGGGTGACACACGGAAATGAATGCCTCCACTGTTACAGCGAGCCCGCGGTCGCAAGACGAATTCCTGGGTCACCCGAAGGGACTCTACGTCTGTTTTCTCACCGAGATGTGGGAGCGGTTTTCCTTCTACGGTATGAAAGCGCTGCTGTTGCTGTACCTCGTCAAGTACCACCTGTTCAGTGACTCCAATGGCTACAACCTGATTGGCGCCTACGGCGGGCTGGTCTACGCGGTGCCGGTTTTGGGCGGGCTGATTGCCGACCGCTGGCTCGGCATGCGCAAGTCCGTCGTGCTGGGCGGCACCCTGCTCTGCCTGGGCCATTTCGGCATGGCCTTCGAGGGCGCCCAGGCGGTCATGGTGAATGGCGAAGTCGTTCGTGATGATGACGCGCTGCAGATTTTCTACCTGTCGCTGGCGCTGATCATCGTCGGTGTTGGTTTCCTGAAACCGAACATCTCGACGATCGTCGGGCGCCTCTACCCGGACAACGATCCGCGGCGCGATTCGGGATTCACCATTTTCTATGCCGGTATCAACCTCGGCGCGTTTATCGCTCCGCTGCTTTGCGGGTGGCTGGGCGAAACCTATGGCTGGAAATACGGCTTCGGCCTGGCCGGCGTTGGCATGGTCGCCGGGCTGATCAATTTCGTCTGGGGCCAGAAATACTTTCACGGGCACGCCGAACCCAGCCGGCCTGAAGTGCTGCGCGAGCATGTGCTGCCCGGCATCCGGCGAGAGTATCTGATTTACCTCGGGGCCCTGCTCGGGGTAGGCGGCGTCTGGGCCCTGATCCAGACCCATTCGGTCATACTGCAGCTGGCCGCCTGGCTGCCCCAGATGAGCCCGGTCATCCTCGGCATGCACACCGTGACGATTTGCCTGCTGGCCGGAATTTTCTGGTTCATGCTGAAAGACTGCAGCCAGGTAGAGCGTCACCGGATGCTGGTGTTGCTGGTGCTGATTGTCGGCGCTCTCATTTTCTTCACCCTGTATGAGCAATCCTATGGCTCATGGATCCTGTTCTCCGACCGCATGATGAACCGGCAGGCGTTCGGCGTGGAGTGGAGCGCTTCCCAACTGGCGGCGCTGGGGGCCATGTTCATCCTGCTGCTGTCGCCGGTGTTTGCCTGGCTCTGGCCCTTCCTGGAGCGCAAAAACCTGAACCCGGGCAAGGCGGTGAAAACAGCGCTGGGCATCGTGGCCGCCGGCATTTCCTTCCTGGTCCTGGTCGTCAGTATCCGGTATCCACAGGCGAATGGCCTGGCTGCCCTGTGGTGGTTTGTGCTGGCCTACTTCGTGCTGGAGGTGGGCGAGATGATGCTGTCGCCGATCGGCTTGTCGGCGGTCACGCAGCTCTCGGTGCCGCGCGTCGTGAGCCTGATGATGGGCGCCTGGTTTCTCGGCACGTCCTATTCCGAAGTACTGGCGGCACAGCTGGGCAAGCTGTCGGCCGTCGATGAGGCGATAACCGGCGTCGTGGACACGACCAGCGCGATGGCCGGCTACTACGACCTGTTCGAGCTGCTGTTCTGGGTAGGCCTCGGCTGTGGGCTGCTGCTGCTGGCGGTGTCGCCGCTGCTGAAGCGCGGCATGCACGGGCTGAAGTAGTTCGGGCTGCAGGGCTGGACCGATAAGGCATTCCGCTACGCGATGCACAACGCATCGGGCGCGAACCACATCCTCGTGGTTTGAGCCTCCTCAGACACGGGAAGTTCTGCTACTCGGCCAGCGACTCACAGAGGGCGACGTTGTCGGGAGCGATCCGCTCGATGGGGAACTGGCCTGAAACGCTCAGCGAGGGAATCTCATACGTCACCAACCCCTGCGTGCAGTCGGCAAACTCGATCTGCAGGGTGCCGTAACCGGCCAAATCCGTCGAGGCAGGCGGTTCAGCGGCATCGAACACGCCTCCTGCGGTCAGGTACAGCGTCAGGTTCGCGGTGTCTCCGTCATACGGGCCCTGGGCGGTCAACCAGCGATGCCCGGCTTCGCCGACAATCGCGGTCACGTCCTCCGGCGGACGTTCCGTGTCATAGGTAAACCAGGCCGCAAACATCTCCTTCCTGGCCGGAAAAACCGCCAAGAGCAACCCTTGTCCATTGGTGGCGCGATTGTACCAGGCGTCGTTCAAGCCGGCGTTGATCTGGAAGCCCAGCACGGCCTGGTAAAATTGGTCATATTGGTGCTCGGCGAGGACCAGGAAGGCTTCTTCCGTCAGGTGGATCGAATCCGCATAAGCGACGGCCGGGCCGGGGTACTGGGGATCCGGCAACGACGGATCACCCGGAGGGATGGCGAAAGCGGGGTCATAGATTGAAACCTGGACGCCATCGAAGCCGTAAACAACCTGGGTCAGGCCGTTGAAATCGCCGTAGTTCAGCGCATCACCCTTCGCATCGGCCAGCGCCTGTGCCCGCGCCGAAAAACGCAGGGAAGCGTTGTTGACATCCTCGGGCTGACCAATGATCGGCAGCGGGCGCGGAAAGTCATAGCTCGACCAGAAAATCCGGATCCCCGGACGCTGTTGCAGGATATGGTCAACAATGGCCGTGATGTCTTCGAGGATGTCGGCGATCAATTGATCTTCGGCGGCCTGGGACAGGAAAGACGACCAGTTGCCGAGAAAATCGTTACCCCCCAGGCTCAGGTGCACCAATTCCGCATCCGGATTCTGTTCCAGCGCAGTCGAGATTTGCTGTAGCCATTCGGGTGTATTCATATTTTCCGCCGTCTCACCGCCCACCGCGATACTGGCCACGGAATCGGCACTGCCGTTGTCGACCAGGACCTGCTGCAGGGACGGGCCTGCTGCCACCCCCCAACTGTCACCGATCACCAGGATACGCGCGGCCTGCAGGGGACCGGCGGCCAGCACCAAGCTCAAAATGAGGAAAGATACACTCAACCATTTGTACACAGCAGATTTTCCCGGGTTGTACCCTTTCGAGAAATGGCAATCAGCGAATTCTAGCAAATGACCAAGGGGCGGTAGCCGCTTTTTTCGACGCCAGCGTCGACCCGCCACGATGGCGTTATGTTGCCGTTTCTGCAAGTTTCACCCGCTCACCTATATTCAGTAAAAGAAGCAAATCATCAGCATCGGACCACAGGCATTGCACATGAAACACGAAGCCCCACCCAGGATCGGCAGGTTCCGCCTCGCCGCGCGAACCGACGTGCCCGATTTCCGCGACTACATCTACGAACCCGCCCTGGTCAATATCAAGCCCCGCCTCGAGGTTCCGGACAACCTGCACATCCGCCACCAGGGCAGCAGCAACGCCTGCACCGGCTTCGCCCTGGCCGCGTGCATCGACCGCCTGATCATCGAGAGCGGGCGCCAGGCGAATGACCAGCCCGTTACCGTCAGTGCGCTGATGCTGTACGAAAACGCCCGGCGCTTCGACGAGTGGCCGGGCGAGGACGACCTCGGTTCCAGTTGCCGCGGCGCCATCAAAGGCTGGTACAACATGGGCGTGTGCAGCGAGGTGCTCTACCCCTTCGATCCGAAAACCAAGCCAAGGTACACCATCGATGCCGCCAAGGACGCCCGCAACAACACGATCGGCGCCTATTACCGGCTCGGCACGCGCATCTCCGACTACCACGCCGCCCTGACCGAGGTCGGCGCCATTTACTGTTCGGCCAATGTGCACAAGGGCTGGAACCGGCCACACCGGGAAACGGGCAGAATCACGCCGGGGCATACAGTCGACGGCGCCCATGCCTTCGCCATCGTTGGTTACGACGATGCGGGTTTCTGGATTCAGAACTCCTGGGGCGCCAGCTGGGGCAAGAACGGTACTGCCCTGTGGGCCTACGAGGACTGGCTGGCGAACATCCAGGATGCCTGGGTGTTTCGCATGGGCCTGCCCACCCCACAAATCTGGCACCTGCCGAACAAGGGCGGCAAGAACGCCACCGCCATCGAAAGCGCACCCAAGCCAGCCCGTGCTGAGATAGCAGGACACTTCGTGCACATCGACGACGGCCAATTCCATGAAGACGGGCGCTACTGGAGCAATCTCGCTGACGTCAAGCTGACCGCCGACTGGGTGGCCAACTCCGACAAGTATGAACACCTGTTGTTCTACGCCCATGGCGGCCTCAACAGCCCGGTCGCCTCAGCCCGCCGCATTGCTGCCATGAAAGAGACCTTCAAGGCGAACAAGATCTATCCCTACCACCTGATGTACGACACCGGGATCCTGGAGGAACTCAAGGACGTCATCATCGGCCGGCGCAAGGAAGCAGACGACCGCGCCGGCGGCCTGACCGACTGGATCGATACGCTGATCGAAAAGCTTACCCGCGTGCCCGGACGCGCCCTGTGGCGGGAAATGAAGGCCGGCGCCCGACTGCCCTTCGACGATGGCCGGGCCGGCACCCGGACCCTGCAGGCCTTCATCGACGCCTTCGGCGCCGCCGGCAAGAACAGGAAGATTCACCTGGTCGGCCACAGCACCGGCATGATCCTGCTGTCGTACCTGTTGCAGCGTCTTTCCACCCTGGCGCCGCAGAGCGTCGTCAGCACCGTCAGTCTGATGGCCCCGGCCGGCTCCGTCGATCTGTTTACCGACGTTGTGCAGCCGTTCCTGAAAGCGCCCTACCCCGACTTCCGCGTCCAGGAGATGACCATCTACAATCTCAGCGAGCAACTGGAGCAAGACGACGAGGTGACCAAGGCTTACAACAAGTCCCTGCTCTACCTGGTTTCGCGGGCCTTCGAGGAGCAGATTCCCGAGAAAATTCTGGGCATGGAGAAGTTCAGCGAGACCGTCGGTCGCCGCAAGCTGCCGCGGCTCACCATTCACTATTCACAGGGGAAGGTACCGGGAGCCCGGGTGACGGGCAGCGAAACGCATGTCGGCTTCGACAATGACGTTCTGACGATGAACCACGTTCTGCGGCGCGTGCTCAAGGCGTCCGCACAATCACCGGTGCGGGAGTTTAGCGCGGAGACACTCGAGTACTGAACACAAGCGCTGGCAAGACTGTTCTCGACGCAAACTACACTGTTTTGCCGGCCCGGCTCGCCTGGGGCTGAAGAACCCAGGATTCCACTTGGAACACATGAGGGTCCTCATAGCCCAGTTCGCGCAAGGCAAGGGCCAGTTTCAGCACATAGTCCCGATTGGAACCACTGGGTCCTGAGCACCGGTTGATTTGCTCGGCCATCTCCTGCAATGGCGCGGGGCCAAGGAAGGCCACGTTGTCCTCGGATGCCCGGTACACGACACCCCTGGCCCGCCCGGAGGCGAACAGAATGTCCACGGCAATCCGCTGGTAGCCGTTCTTCTCGCGGTGATCCAGGTGCTCGAATACTTCAGGTTCAACCAGGAAGGCGCGCCCGTCACAGGGCTCGCCCGGCGCCGCCACCAGCGTCACAACCCTCCCCGCGTCCTGCGGCACGCCGCGATGATCGTGCGAACCCTGCCAGAAGCGCCGCTGCCAGCCGATGATCCGGGCGGGCCGAGTTTCGAGAAAGGGGAAGTCCTGCTTCCAGATCAGCGATCCGTAGCCAAATACCCAGGTAGGCTGTGAGATGGTCATGTCTCAGGGCAAAAATCGGTCAGCAAGGAAAACCGTATTCGGCTTATACATCGCTTCAGCCCAACGGTGGGCGCCGAGTGCTCCATCCGGATTGCGGATCGAGCGTTTGCTCCAATGCGCGCGCCACGGCGATCAGGGATCCTTCCCGGAATAAACCGGACCACAGATGGATGGAATCCGGCACGCTGTGCAGCGGTCCGGTTTCGTCGTTTTGCGTCATGCCGTAAATGGCCCGGCTCCGTGACTGCTCGAAGCCACCGCGCAACGCCAGTGTCGGATGCCCGGACAGGTTCGTCAGGGCAGTTATCTCGTCGTCAGCCGGGGCGAAGAACACGTCGACCTGGCTGAACGCGGTGTGCAGTTCCTGCATGATCAGGCGCCTAATCCGTCCGCACTGGACGAAATCGACTGCGCCATGGAAGCGGGCGGCCCGAAACACGTTCGGCCATGCATCCGCAATCTGGCGGCGCATGTCCTCGTCCTGGTTTGACAGCGTCAGGGTCTCGAACGCGGCGGCCGCCTCCACTTCCAGCAGCGGGCCGATAACCTCCCATGGCATTGAAGGCAACTCCAGTTCCACCAGCCGAACACCGCTTTCTTGCAGCGCCTCGAACGCGGCACGATCGGATGTGGTGGCCTCTTCCTTCTCCAGCTTGCGCGGGTCGTATCCGACCGTCATGCCAGCCAGCCGCTGGTTGCCGTCATAGGCAAAGCCGTGCGCCAGCGAGCCCGCATCCGCGGGGTCATAGCCGTTCAGCGCCGCCAGCACCAACGCTGTGTCCTCGGCATAGCGGCAGATTGGCCCGATCTTGTCGAGCGACCAGCACAGCGCCATCGCCCCGGCGCGGGACACGCGCCCGAACGTCGGCCTCAAGCCGGCCACGCCGCAGCGTTCAGATGGCGATACGATCGAACCCCAGGTTTCGGTGCCGATAGCGAACGCACACAGTCCCGCGGCGGTCGCCGCAGCGGAGCCGGCCGACGAACCCGACGAACCTTCTGCCAGGTTCCAGGGGTTGCGCGTTTCACCACCGAACCAGACCTCGCCCCAGGCCAGGGCGCCAAGCGCAGTCTTGCCCAGCAGCACGGCTCCGGCCTCACGCATCCGCCGGGTGACCGCAGCATCCGTATCCGGCACGCGTTCGCGGTAGGGCATGGCCCCCCACGTGGTAGGTATGCCGGCCGTGTCCGCCAGATCCTTCAGTCCATAGGGGATGCCGTGCAGCGGTCCCCGGAGCCGGCCGGCGGCCCGCTCCCGATCGGCCGCGACGGCCTGCTGGTGGGCCAACTCCGGAGTGACCGTGATAAAACTCTTTAGCTGCCCGTCGTATCGAGCAATCCGATCGAGGTACAGTTCGGTCAGCTCCACGCTGGTCAATTGCCCACGGTCCATCCAGTGCGCCAGCTGCTTCAACGAGGCGAACACTGCGTCCTCCGCGGACACCGGACGGTCCGCCATCGCTTCGTCGAACAACGTCACTGAATTCAACTGCGCGGCGTACTCGACACCGGGCAATCGCGGGTCGAATACCGTGGCCGGCGCCAATCCGTTGGGCTTGTCGATTTCGCGCCAATGCCGGATATCAGCCACGCGGCTGCTGAACAATCCTTTTTCGATCTCGACCGCCTCCCCGCCCAACATCAGACGCCGCTCCGCCTCTGTGAACTGCAGGCCGAGCAGTTTTTCAGCCTCAGCCAAAGTGCGCTCGGTGATGCGTTCGTCGAACCCTGCCCAGATTGGATCGGTCTGCGCCGCGCGCGGCGCGCAGCCCGCCACCGCAGCGCCCCCGGCCGTCGCCAGCAGGCCGGCCAGCAGGTTGCGGCGTTCAATCAGGGTTCTGTCGCTGTGGCTCATAGCTGCCTCCATATGCAAATATCCTGGACAATACTTGCAGCATTTAGGGTCGGAGTAAAAGCCTCGGGCCCGAACGCAATCCGTATATTCGTACCTGTGAACTGCTAATATCGGCCACACGCATCGGAGGCGCTGCAATGACGAGCTACAAACTGACCTATTTCGATTTCGCCGGCGGGCGCGGGGAGCCCATCCGAATCGCATTGCACGCAGTGGGGATCGAGTTCGAAGACAAGCGTGTGTCGTTTGCAGAGTTCAGCAGGATGCGACAGGAAACCCCTTTCAACGCGCTCCCCATACTTGAAATCGATGGCGTGGCGGTGAGCCAGTCCAATGCCATCAGCCGCTATATCGGCAAGATGGCGGGGCTGTACCCGGCGGATGACCTGCAGGCGCTGTATTGTGACGAAACGCTGGACGCGGTCGAGGATATCAGTCACCACATCGGAGCAACATTTGGCCTGGAGGGAGAAGAACTTCGGACGGCGCGCGAAAAGCTCGTCGGTGGCTGGCTGACAACGTTTCTGAAAGGCCTGAGTGCACTGCTGGAACGCGGCGGCGGCCGCTACTTCGCTGACGACCGCATGACCGTGGCCGACCTCAAAGTATTGATGCAGACACGCTGGCTGAGGTCAGGCAGCCTCGATCATGTACCGAAAGACCTGGTGGACCGGATCGCGCCGAATCTCGTCGAGCACCAGGCGCGTATCGAGGCCGACCCTCGCGTCGCTGCTTACTACGCGCCTAGCTCACAGTCAGCCGCTTCAGAGAGCTGATCCGACCCCTGCCCTCCTTTACGACGAAGGCGGGTATCAACTCCGGCCCTAAAAACAGTGTCGGTTTATTGGGGTCGGTTGTCTTTGCCCAGCACCAACGGTGTCGTCCGGTAACGCTTGTTCACCGTCTCAGGGAGCCTTTGGTAGTCATCCAGGTGAACCCGCGTGGTCGTGCGGGGCCTGGATTGGGCCGCGGTATTTGCGGTGGACTTCTGTCGCTCGAGGTCCCTGCCCTTCAGGCAGTCGGAAACCGTTGCTTGATCACCCGTCACATTGCACGCTCCACGAGTGGCATGGCTCGCCCCGTAAACTGGCGTGACCCTGTTTGCGGCGAGAACATCAGCCGAAGCCAGCAGGGCTACCAGAGTGGAAGATAATCCCAGAGAAATGATCTTGCGCATGTCGTCCTCCATTACGTGTTCAGGAAAATCCGATTTTCCGTTCCACTCTTAACATGCACGGTTCGTACCAAGTGTCTAGCATGAATATTTTAGTCTTATTTTTCATATAGATAAGATATCAATCTAAAGTGCCCCGCATGACAGAACGCAGCGTGGTGACAGTCTACGTCAGTAGTTGACCGGTATTGGCGCCGGCGTTGGCGCAGTGGCCCCGGGTCGGAATGTCATGGCTGATTGAGGGTTGCCTACCAAAACGAACGCGATCGGTCCATCATAGTGAGAGAGATCCCTAGTGAGAAAGAGATCATCGCTCGCTCACACAGCTGCAGAGATGGGTTGCGCCATGAATGCATCGATCAATCGTTCATATCTCGTATTTTTTCTTCTCCAGTTCACTTGGGTTGTTGCCACCCAGGCTGACGTTCCGGCGCCAAACTGGGATCGTACCCTGGCACTGCACGCAATCGACAAAGCCGATATTCAGGACCGGCTGAAGCCCCTGTATCAAATGGCACACGAGGGCAGCAGCACCAAATTGCTGGAGTCCCTGCTGGCGATCGAGCAAGACCCCGCCCTGCCGCCACCCGCTCAGGACTACCTTGTGTTCAGCTTCACTGTGGGGTTGGGTGATCTCGACCCGAACACGGTAGCGCCCGAGGTGCTTGAATACTTGTCCACCTACGAAGCCCATGCCCTGGTCGCACACGAGGAGCATTCGGATATAGCTGTGCCTCTGTTTAACGTCACGGCTGCCGCGGCCGGGGTGCGCAACCACTGGTATCGACAACAGGCGGCGGCGCATGCCGGAAAACTGTCACGCGGCCCGGCGGATTCATGGGTGAGTGCCTACCTGGCGGAAAATCAGGCCGGGCGCCGGGGCTTCGTAGATGCGCTGGAATTCGCTTCCGATACGGAGCTTCGCGGCCTCGGCCAGGCGGCCCTTGCGCGGCTGGAAGAAAGGCCCGAACTGACGCTGCTCACGGCCCGGGCCGGCCTGCGCAGCGGCGATACGAAGCTGCTGCAGCAGGCAATTGCGCACGGCGGCGGGCCTGAGCTGTCGCAGGCCCTGCAGGCGGCTGCCCGCGAATTGAGCGCCGAAGAATGTATCGGCCTGCTGGATCATTCCCTGCGCCAGGGCTCCGACACCAAGGCGGCGCTGGCCATCGCCCATCTGGCGCCTGCTCGACTGGATGAGCCCGCCGTTCGGCAGATGCTGTTCAGCGCGCTGTCTGACCGCAACCTGGGCGCAGCCGCGGCCCTGGTTCTCGGCGCCAGCCCGGACCCGGAGGTACAAAGGCGGCTACGCGAAATAGCGGCGCAGGATACCGGGCTGGCGAAAAAGCGAGCCGCCCTGGCCATCCAGGCCCGCCAGGTTGAAAAGGGGGCAGAGCAGTGAACCGCATGACAGGCGTTCTCGTCACGATTCTGCCATTGCTGGTTATTCTTTGGCTCAACGACCTCGAAGCCCAGAATCCCCGGATCATCGAATGGGTCGAATACGCCCCGGCCAGCGATGCCGACCGCATTGCATTGGGCTACCCGGTTCCGATACCGGTCGATACGCCCTTGCCGTTCGACGGCTTTCGCAGCTACAGCGGGCTCCACGCCCGCCATCAGGACCTGGCGAGCACGACGGACTGGGCACATGCCGTCGAGTTGGGCCAGACCCGCATGGGCCGCACCATCTGGGCCTACCAACTGGGCGACGAGGACCGTATGACGGCCTACGGCTTACCCGAACACGCCATGCTCACCAATGGCGGAATCCATGCGCGGGAATGGCAATCCCAGGAAGTGGCCACCGGCATCATCGAATTGCTGGCCCTGGCGGAGGAGGATCATCACTTGATCAGCTATCTTCGCGACAACGCCAACGTGGTGGTCATCCCGGTGATGAACATTGATGGGTTCCTGCAGACCCAGCGGTTTCCGGACAGGAACTGGATCAACACGGATCCACAAGACCCGGAATTTTGGCCACGCGATGGCCGCATGCGGCGCAAGAACATGCTGGGCGCCGATGAGGACCTGTCGACGCAGGGCGATCACCTGCTTGGCGTCGACCTCAATCGCAACAACGCGCCCTACTGGAACACGAATCCCGACCGATCGTCCTCCAATCCGGCATTCCTGTCCCACCATGGCGCCGCGCCGCAGTCAGAGCCGGAAACCCGGGTCCTGGATACCGCGGCGCAGTTGGGCCCGGTGAACAGGCTCAGCATGTACACCGATGTGCATTCATACTCGCAGCGCTTTTACTGGGTCCGAAACAGCAATTACCGCTTGACGAACCTGACGGAACGCCTGCTGACCACCTTTGCCAATCACCATCATGCGTTCGACGCGCGGAAGTACTACTTCTTCGAAACCGCGCGCAATACCCTTCTGAATCGAGGTATTGGCTCGACGGACGAGTATTTCGCGCATACCTACCAGGTGCCGTCTTGGACACTTGAAGTTGAGCCATCCGCGGGCTTCCACGATGGTCTGCCAGGCTGGGGAGCCGATTATGGCGGACTGGGCCGCAACGGCCACGATGGCTTCATCCTGCCGGAGTCGGAGATCGCGCGGGTTCGCACGGAACTCGCTCAGACCTTCGCGGTGGCTTACTACCAGCAGTCCGGCCCGCCCTCGATTGCCGCCCTGCGCTTGGTCGATGATGTAACCGGAGCGGTCGTGTTCGAGGCCGAGTGGGACGTCAGCAGTGCAACCACACGGCAGATGTATTCCTTCCAGGCCCAGCCTCTGCAACTGGATCGTGACTACAGGATTTGGCTG
>JAPHSB010000311.1 GCA_026193295.1 Lysobacterales bacterium | reverse complement strand
CAGTCCCGCCAGCACCAGCAGGTAAACGAGAAAACCGGAGGTTGTGGTGCTCATGGCTGTTTGGCGCTGCGCCCTGCATGATCAAGTCAATCATGACCGATGGGTTTCGTGGGTCGACTGTGGAGACTATACACGAGCAATCGCCGGCCTGACCGCTTAGAATAGCCGTCATGAAAGGTGCTCCAGAAAGCAATGTGCACGCCATCCGTGCGCATCGGCCCGGCTCCGATCGAAACCCGGGGATGGGCTACGATGCGGATCTGTTCGGGCGCATCCGCATCAACCGCAGCGCCGTCGAACGCCGCGCGGCCTCCATTGGCACCCGCCGCTCGGTCAAGAAAGCACATCAGGCAGCCTGGTTGCTGAAAGCCGTGACCTGTATCGACCTGACCACGCTGGCCGGCGACGACACCCCGGGCCGGGTTCGGCGCCTGTGTCAAAAGGCACTGCGACCCATCCGCGGCGACATCCTGCAGGCCCTGGGTGTGGCGGATTTACGCATTACGGCCGGCGCCGTCTGCGTCTACCACAATTTCATCGAGGTCGCTGTGGAGGAACTGGGCGGCAGCGGCATCCCGGTGGCCGCGGTTTCAACCGGCTTCCCTGCGGGACAGATATCGCTGGAGCTGAAGCTGGCCCAGATACGCGAGTCGGTGCAGGCCGGGGCGGCCGAGATTGACATCGTCATCAGCCGCGGCAAGGTCCTGACGGGCGATTGGCGGAAACTGTACGAGGAAGTAAAGCTGTTCCGCGAGGCCTGTGGCGAAGCACACCTGAAAACCATTTTGGCTACCGGGGAGCTGGCCACCTTGAGTAATGTCGCCAAGGCGAGTTGGGTATGCATGATGGCCGGCGCGGATTTCATCAAAACCAGCACCGGCAAGGAGTCGGTCAATGCGACCTTGCCTTACAGCCTGGTGATGACGCGTGCCATCAGGGACTATTTTGCGCTGACCGGCTATGCGGTGGGTTACAAACCGGCGGGTGGGATCAGCAAGGCCAAGGATGCACTCAACTACCAGGTACTGATGAAAGAGGAGTTGGGACGTTCCTGGCTGGAACCCCAGCTGTTCCGTTTCGGCGCCAGCAGCCTGCTCGGCGACATCGAGCGCCAGTTGGAGCACCACCTGACCGGCAGTTACTCGGCGCAGTTCCGTCACCCGGCGGGCTGAACATTGCCGCCAGCGCACAGGAAGGGTAGATAGCATGGAAGTCCAAGACCTGTTCGAATCGATGGAATATGGGTCTGCACCGGAAAGCCCGGACCGCGCCCGGGATTGGCTTGCGGCGCGTGATCGTACGCTGCAACACTTCATCGGAGGCGAGTGGCGCCAACCCGAATCGGGTAAGTATTTCGAAACCGTCAACCCGGCCAGCGGAGAGCGCCTGGCGCGGGTTGCGGACGGCAACGAGGCCGACGTCAGCGAGGCGGTTGCCTCGGCAGCCGACGCCTTGGAGAAGTGGGTTGCGATCGGAGGCCATGGCAGGGCGCGGCACCTGTACGCACTGGCCCGCCATATCCAGAAGAACAGCCGCCTGTTTGCCGTTCTGGAAAGCCTCGACAATGGCAAGCCGATTCGTGAATCCCGTGACATCGATATCCCACTGGTGAGCCGGCATTTTTATCACCATGCGGGTTGGGCCCAGGTCATGCACCAGGAGCTTGCCGGCTATCGCCCAATCGGCGTGGTGGGACAGATCATCCCGTGGAACTTCCCGCTGTTGATGCTGGCCTGGAAAGTCGCGCCGGCGCTGGCCATGGGTAACACCGTGGTGCTGAAGCCGGCCGAGTTCACTTCGTGCACGGCCGTTCTGTTCGCCGAGATGTGCCGCGACATTGGACTGCCGAGGGGCGTATTCAACCTGGTGCTCGGCGACCACAAGGCCGGCGAGGCGCTAACCAACCATCCCGAGATTGGCAAGCTCGCTTTCACCGGCTCCACCGAGGTCGGGCGCATCCTGCGCCGGGCCACTGCGGGAAGCGGTAAAAAACTGACGCTCGAACTTGGCGGCAAATCGCCCTATATCGTGTTCGACGATTCGGATTTGGACAGCGCGGTGGAAGGGCTGGTGGACGCGATCTGGTTCAACCAGGGCCAGGTCTGCTGTGCCGGCTCGCGGCTGCTGGTGCAGGAGTCGGTAGCCGACATCCTGCACGACAAAATCAGGCAACGCATGTCGAAGCTGGTCGTGGGCGATTCTTTGGACAAGGGGATCGATATCGGCGCGCTGGTCGACCAAACGCAGCTGGACAGGGTCAGCAGCCTGGTAGAACTCGGCGTTTCCGAGGGCGGCAGCCTGTGGCAGCCGCAATGCGCCTTGCCGAAAGAAGGGTGGTATTACCCGCCGACCCTGCTGACGGATGTGCAGCCATCCGCCACCCTGGCCCAGGAGGAGATCTTCGGCCCGGTGCTCGTCTCGATGACCTTCCGCACGCCGGCCGAAGCGGTCGAACTGGCCAACAACAGCCGCTATGGCCTGGCCGCCAGCGTGTGGACAGAAAACCTGAACCTGGCACTGGATATTGCGCCCAAGCTCAAGGCCGGCACGGTCTGGGTGAATTGCAGCAACCAGTTTGACGCCGCGGCGGGTTTCGGCGGTTACCGCGAGTCTGGTTTCGGCCGGGAAGGCGGCAAGGAAGGGCTG
>JAPHSB010000180.1 GCA_026193295.1 Lysobacterales bacterium | reverse complement strand
GTCGGGCTTCTTCACAACGGTCCCGGACTATTACCTGTGTGCACGCGACGAGCCCGATGCATCTCTACCCCAATGCACCAACGGCAACGTCGGGATTTCGGGCTCTCGCCAGGGCAACCTGTTTTTGGAAGAGGAGACCGGCGAGTCATGGACCGTGGGCTTCGTCTGGGAGATTCTGGACAATCTCTCCGTCTCAGCGGACTACTACAACATCACACTGGACGGTATCGTCAATGACTTGAGCATCACCGGGCTGCTGGCGGATGAGGCAGACTGTCGATTGGACGGCGTCAACAACGATCCCAATGGCGCCTACTGCGAATTTGTACTCAACAGCGTGACACGTAACCCGGCAGACGGCTCGCAAAGAGCGGAGCAGATCCAAAGTGTCCGCACTGGGCCCATCAACCAATCGGTCCTGGAGACGGATGGCATCGATGCAACATTGAAGTACAACCTGAACACGGAGTATGGCGGCTTCAATGTGGACCTCTACTACACCTATGCGTTCGATAAGAAGTTCGCCCAGTTCCCCGAAGACGAGATCGAGAGTTATCGCGATGACGGCACGCAGGAAATGAACGACCGTTTCCGCGGAACGTTTACCTGGGACTACCGGGACTTCTCGACCACGATCCTGGCCAACCGCCTGGGCAAAACCCTGACCTACGACAGCCAGTTCAAGGATCCGGAAACCGAGGATCTCATCAAGGTCGGCGCGCAGTGGTACTTCAACTGGTCGGCGACCTACAACATCACCGACGATATCAGGGCCAGCGTGTTCGTGCAGAACCTGACCAACAAGAAGCCGCCGCAGAACGACGAGGAATCGTATCCTTACTTCAATATCTTCGTCTACGACCCCTACGGGCGCGAATTTTTCCTGCAGCTCGACTGGACGTTTGGCGGATAAAGGACACGTAACGCGAGTAAGCTGAACGAAGGCCTCCCGCTCGGGAGGCCTTTTTTTTGTCGCTGCCATTGAATGCAGCCAATTCGCAGGCTTGTAATCCGATCGTCATCGGCTTGCTGCATTGGCCAGCATCAGCCAGGTGTCTACCACGGTATCCGGGTTCAGCGAAATGCTCTCGATACCCTGTTCGAGCAGCCAGCGGGCCAGGTCGGGATGGTCCGACGGGCCCTGGCCACAGATGCCGATGTACTTGCCGCGGGCCTTGCAGGCTTTGATGGCCATGGACAGCAAGGCCTTCACCGCCTCGTTCCGTTCATCGAACAGGTGGGCGATCAGGCCCGAATCGCGGTCCAGGCCGAGCGTGAGCTGGGTCAGGTCGTTGGAGCCGATTGAAAAGCCGTCGAAGATGTCCAGAAACTGGTCGGCCAGCAATGCATTGGACGGCAGCTCGCACATCATGATGATGCGCAATCCGTGCTTGCCCTGCTCCAGGCCGAAGTCCTTCATCACCTCGATGACCTGGCGGCCTTCCTCCACTGTGCGCACGAAGGGAATCATGGCCCAGACGTTCGTCAGGCCCATGTCCTCGCGCACCTTGCGCAAGGCCCGGCATTCCAGCTCGAAACAGTCCCTGAAGCTGTCTGAGACGAAGCGCGAAGCACCGCGGAAGCCGAGCATCGGGTTCTCTTCCTGCGGCTCGTATTTGCGCCCGCCGATCAGGTTGGCGTATTCGTTGGATTTGAAGTCAGACAGGCGCACGATGACCGGGGCGGGCGCGAAGGCGGCCGCGATGGTCGCGACGCCTTCGGTCAACCGATTTACGTAGTAGCTGATCGGGTCGGCGTAGCCGGCCATCTTGCGCTGGACCTGGGTTCGCGTTTCGTCGTCCAGTGACTCGAACTCCAGCAACGCCTTGGGGTGAACCCCGATCATCCGATTGATGATGAATTCGAGGCGGGCCAGGCCGACGCCGGCGTTGGGAATCCGCGCAAAGTCGAAGGCCCGGTCGGGATTGCCGACGTTCATCATGATCTTCAGCGGCGGCTCGGGCATGTCGTCCAGCGCATCCGACTGGATTTCGAAGGCCAGCTCGCGGTCGTAGACGAAACCGGTATCGCCCTCGGCGCAGGATACCGTCACCGGCCTGCCGTCGGGAATGCGCTCGGTCGCATCGCCGCAGCCCACTACGGCCGGGATGCCCAGTTCGCGCGCAATGATGGCCGCATGGCAGGTGCGCCCACCGCGGTTGGTGACGATGGCGGCGGCGCGCTTCATGATCGGCTCCCAGTCGGGGTCGGTCATTTCCGTGACCAGCACGTCGCCGACGCCGACCGCGTCCATCTGCTCGATGGACTGGATGAGGCGGGCCGCACCGCTGCCGATGCGCTGGCCGATGCTGCGGCCTTCGCACAGCACGGCTCCGCTTTCCTGCAAGCGATAGCGCTCGACCATGCTGGCAGAGGCGCGACTCTTCACCGTCTCGGGCCGTGCCTGCACGATGTACAACCGGTCGGATTCGCCGTCCAGCGCCCATTCGATATCCATCGGCTTGCCGTAGTGGCTTTCTATGGTCAGCGCCTGCTGCGCCAGTTCGATGGCCTGGTCGTCCGTGATGCTGAATCGCATGCGCCGAGCCGGGTCGACTTCGCGTGTTTCCACGCCGCCCCCGGCGCGGTTGCTGTAGACCATCTCGATGGCCTTGGAGCCGCGGTTGCGCCGTAGGATCGGGTCATGGCCGGAATGCAGGGCCGGCTTGTAGAGGTAGAACTCATCGGGGTTGACGGCGCCCTGGACGATCGTCTCACCAAGGCCATAGGAGGACGTGATGAGTATGGCCTCGCGAAAGCCAGATTCCGTGTCCAAGGTGAACAGGACGCCGCTGGCGCCCAGGTCAGAGCGCGCCATGACCTGCACACCGGCGGAAAGGGCGACATCGGCATGCTTGAACCCCTGGTGCACGCGGTAGGAAATCGCCCGGTCATTGTAGAGGCTGGCGAACACGTCGAGGATCCTGGCCTTGACCTCGGCCAGGCCGCGCACGTTGAGAAAGGTCTCCTGCTGGCCGGCGAACGAGGCGTCCGGCAGGTCTTCAGCGGTGGCCGACGAGCGGACCGCCACCGACGGGCAGCCGGCGGCCGCCTGGCAGAGCTGCTCCCAGGCCTGGTCGATGGCCGTTTCCAGTTCCTGCTGCAACGGAGTCTCGATGACCCAGCGGCGAATCTCGGCGCCGGCTATCGCGAGGGCCTGGACATCGGCGGTGTCCAGCGAAGTCAGTCTTGTGTTGATCCGCTCGCCCAGCCCGGACTGCGCCTGGAAGTCACGAAAGGCCTGCGCGGTGGTGGCGAAACCGCCCGGCACCGAGACCCCGAGGCCGGACAGCTCACGGATCATTTCGCCCAGCGAGGCGTTCTTGCCGCCAACCGATTCGAGGTCCTGCATGCCCAGCTCATGCAGCCATGCGATATAGTGATTCACCAGTAGCACTCCCGGTCTTTGCTTGCAGTCAGTCGGGTCGGCCCTCGCGGCCCCGTCCCGGTGGCGGCAGGAGGGTAGTGATAGCGGATGATACTACAGGGGCAAAAAATGCGGCGGACGGTGTTCTTCATCTCGGACGGCACGGCCATCACCACCGAAACGGTCGGGCATAGCCTGTTGACCCAGTTTCCGGGCGTTGCGTTCCAGCAGGTCCGGATACCGTTCGTCGACAGCCCCGCCAAGGCGCGGGACGCGGTGGCGTGGATCGACCAGGCCTCCGCCGCGGACGGCGCGGCGGCCATCGCCTTCATCTCCATCGTCGACGAGCACACTCGCTCCGTGTTCCATGGCAGCCGGGGCATCACGCTGGACCTGTTCGCGGACTTCCTCGATACGCTGGAAAGTGCATTGGGCGTCAGCCGCGAATCGACGGTGGGCCGGGCGCATGGCGTGGCCAATTCCGATCGCTACGAGGACCGCATGGAGGCCACCAACTATGCCCTGACCCACGATGACGGTATCAGCCTGAGTTACGAAAACGCCGACCTGATCCTGGTCGGCATCTCGCGCACCGGCAAGACGCCCACCTGCCTTTACATGGCGCTGCACTTCGGGGTGAAGGCCGCCAACTACCCCTTGACGGAAAAGGACCTGGAGCAGCAGCGTTTGCCAGGCCACTTGCGGATGCACCGTGACAAGACTGTCGGGCTCACGATCGACGCCGATCGGCTGGCGCAGATTCGTGAAACCCGCCGGCCCGGCAGCCCCTACGCATCACTGAAGCAATGCCATTGGGAAGTCGACGCAGCCGAGAGCCTGCTGCGCTCCGAGGGCATCGAAGTCTTCGCCACCACCCACAGTTCGATCGAGGAAATCGCCAGCCGTGTTCTCGCGCACCTCGGCATGCAGCGGGAGATGTATTGATGCGCCGGTGTGCTATGATTTTTCCATGGTTTCGTTCAGTCAGCCCAACGGCCTGCGCAAGCAACCGGCCCTGAAAGCGCTGCAGGAAGTGCAGGAGGAGATTTATCGCCAGTTGCACCTGCTGCTGCCCGACGCGATGACGTATCACGACTCGCTGGTATCGCGCGTCGCCGGTTCGCCGGAGCTGCGCCTGGAGGTGATCGAGCGACACCCGTACACGACGTTCATGCGCCTGACCTACAGGTTCGGCGCGCACGACGACCGAACCTACGCGCCGGACGCCCATATCCGCTTCTACCACGACGCTCATTTGGCCGAAGCCACGTCGTTCAATACCGGCCAGGGTTGCACGCGCACCGCGCATCCATCCTACCCGGCCAAACAGTTGCTGCAGCGCGCCTGGCGCCGCAACCGCGCGCTCGACCGCTGGCTCGACTATTTGCTCCGGCAGGGCCATTCCGTGGTGACAATGAAGCCCGCGCGGCGCTCCATCCAGGAATGGGCCGCGGAATCCACGGTACTGGCCGGAACAGGCTAGGCCATACATTGACACACCAGTGCCCAGACATTAAGATGCGTCGGCTTTTCGGGGCCATAGCTCAGCTGGGAGAGCGCTACAATGGCATTGTAGAGGTCGGCGGTTCGATCCCGCCTGGCTCCACCAATGTCCCCTTCGTCTAGAGGCCTAGGACACCGCCCTTTCACGGCGGCAACAGGGGTTCGAATCCCCTAGGGGACGCCAAACATAAGAAAGCCCGCTGCAAGCGGGTTTTTTTATGTTTCGTGTTTCATTGAGATGAGAACCCCCGTCGCGCGGCAGCGCGACCGGGTTCGACAAATTCGCCGGGAGCGAATTTGGTCGCACGGAGTGCGCCCGCAGGGCGAAAACCAAGGATGGTTTTCGACAATCCCCTAGGGGACGCCAAACATAAGAAAGCCCGCTGCAAGCGGGTTTTTTTATGTTTCGTGTTTCATTGAGATGAGAACCCCCGTCGAACAAAGTTCGACTGAAGGGGTTCGACAAATTCGCCGGGAGCGAATTTGGTCGCACGAGCACAGTGAGAGCGCCCGAAGGGCCGAAGCCAGGGATGGTTTCGGACAATCCCCTAGGGGACGCGTGTTCCTAAAACGTTGATTGTGCGAGAGTTAACGCAAGAAAGAGGCTGCCTTCGGGCGGCCTTTTTTGT
>JAPHSB010000151.1 GCA_026193295.1 Lysobacterales bacterium | reverse complement strand
TTTGTGGAGATCCTGCGTTCCGCAGATAAAACGAACCGAGGCCAGCCCGAAACCGTGGTCGTCGAGCGCCCGGTGCGCGGCCGCGATCACTTCCGGGTTGTCGGCCAGCCCCAGGTAATTGTTGGCGCAGAAATTGAGCACTTCGCGGCCGTCCTGAACCCGGATGGCAACACCCTGGGGCGTTGTGATTACCCTTTCTGTCTTGTACAGGCCTGCGGCACGGATCTCTTCGAGGGTCTGTTGGAATCGTTTGTTGTCTTTCATCGCGGGTATCCTGTTCCCCTGGTCGGAATCGGTCGGGATAGAGCCTATCTATTTTCCCTTTTGGCGGCCTGCAGCTGGCTGACCACGGTCACCAATACCTCCGATGCCATGCCCCTGATGCACTGGTCAGCCTGTGCGCTGAGCGGCGTGTGCTCCGGATTGATCTCGACCAGTGGCGCGCCACGCTCCAGGGCGTAAAGTGGCAGGCTCGCCGCCGGCTGCACCAGTGAGCTGGTGCCGATGGAAAAACAGAAATCGCATCGCGATGCTGCCTCAACGGCGGCTTCAACAGCCGCCGTGGGGAGGGCTTCGCCGAACCACACCACGTCCGGCCTCGCCAGCCCTTCGGGAACGTAGGGTGAGGGGGGCGGGGTTTGCGGGGACTCCTCGATCCACTCGCGGCCTATGGGGCGCAAGCTCAGGTGACACTTCGAGCGGAGAATATTGCCGTGAAGTTCCCACACCCTGTGGGATCCGGCTCGTTGGTGGAGTCCGTCGACATTCTGCGTGACGACGTTCAATTCGCCGACCAGGGCCTCCAGCTCCACCAGGGCCAGGTAGCCGGCATGCGGCTGGGCTTCGCGCACCGTCTTGCGGCGTGCTTCGTACCACCGCCAAACCCGGTCGGGATCAGCGGCGAACGCTTCCGGCGTTGCCAGTTCCTCCGGCCTGAATTTGGACCAGATGCCCGTCTGTGCGTCCCGGAAGGTGGGGATACCACTTTCCGCCGACATCCCGGCCCCAGTCAGCACGAGCACCGACCGGGCCCGGGCCAGGCGGTCGAGCAGGGCGTCGCTCAGTCTGAATTCCCGCGCTTCGGTCAATGTTCCACTCCTTGATTTCATGGCGGCGAAGCGGCCATGGGTGTATTCTACGCGGTCCACTTTGGTGAAGTTCAATCCCGATGAAAGGCAAGCTGTACATCAAGACCCACGGGTGCCAAATGAACGAGTACGACTCGATGAAGATGGCGGACGTGCTGGCGGCATCCCATGGCCTGGAATTGACCGACCAGGAAGATGAGGCCGATGTCATCCTCATCAATACCTGCTCGATCCGGGAAAAGGCGCAGGAAAAGGTGTTTTCCCAGCTGGGCCGCTGGAAACAGCTGAAACGCGACAATCCGGGGGTCGTGATCGGTGTGGGTGGCTGCGTCGCCAGCCAGGAGGGGCAGGCCATCATCGATCGCGCGCCCATCGTCGACCTGGTGTTCGGTCCGCAGACGTTGCACCGCCTGCCGGCCATGCTCGACACCGTGCGCGCAACCGGCCATGCCGCCGTCGACATTTCGTTTCCGGAAGTCGAGAAGTTTGACAGCCTGCCGGAGCCCGGTGCGCAAGGCCCGACCGCCTTCGTGTCGGTGATGGAAGGCTGCAGCAAATACTGCAGCTTTTGCGTGGTGCCGTACACCCGCGGCGAGGAGATCAGCCGTCCGTTCGACGACGTGATCGCCGAGTGCGCGGTGCTGGCGGCCAAGGGCGTTCGCGAAATCAATTTGCTGGGTCAGAACGTCAACGCCTATCGTGGCCCGATGCACGATGGCGCCACCGCCGACCTGGCCCTGCTGATCCACTACGTCGCAGCCATCGAGGGCATCGAGCGAATCCGCTTCACCACGTCGCATCCCGTGGAGTTCTCGCAGAACCTGATCGACACGTTCGGCGAGGTGCCGAAACTGGCCAACTACCTGCACCTGCCGGTGCAAAGCGGCTCCGATCGTGTGCTCGCGCTCATGAAGCGCGGTCATACCGTGCTCGAATACCGGCAAAAAATTCGACGGCTGAGGGAACTGCGGCCGGACATCAGCCTTTCTTCCGACTTCATCGTCGGATTTCCCGGCGAAACCGAGCGCGATTTCGAGAATACCCTCAAGCTGATCCGTGAACTGGACTTCGACCAGAGCTTCAGTTTCATATTCTCGGCCCGCCCGGGTACGCCCGCGGCCAGTTTTCCTGACGAACTGCCCTTGCAGGTCAAGAAGGAGCGGCTGCAACGCCTGCAACAACTGGTTAACAGCCAGGCGGCCCGCATCAGCCGCCAGATGGTGGGCACGACCCAGCGCATCCTGGTCGAAGGCGCCAGCAAGAAGGATGTGCGCCAGTTGGCCGGCCGGACGGAGAATAACCGCGTGGTCAATTTCGATGGCCCGCCGCGCTGCGTCGGTGACTTCGTGGACGTGGTCATCACCGAAGCCTTGAGCCATTCACTGAGAGGGCGGCTGGTGCCGGCCAGCCGGGATTCAGCAGACGCCGCATGAGCGAGCGGTTGACACTGGAACTCGAACCGGCCGACACCCTGCGCCTCGCCAACCTCTGTGGCCAGTTCGATGAACATCTGAAGCAGATCGAGGCCCGCCTGGGTGTGGAGATATTCTGTCGCGGCAATCTGTTCACCATCCGTGGCTCCGAGCGCACGGCGAGGGCAGCCCGGCGGTTGCTGCAGAGCCTGTATCGCCTGTCGGACACTGAGGTTCTCACCCCGGACCTGATCAACCTGCACCTGCAGGAGTCGGGAATCAACGAACTGGCGCAGGAGGCCGATGCGTCCGCGGATGACGAAATCACGGTCAAGACCAAGCGCGGCGTGATCCGCGGCCGCGGGCCCAATCAGAAGAATTACCTGCGGGCGATCAGCAGTCATGCCATCAACTTCGGCGTCGGCCCGGCGGGCACGGGCAAGACCTACCTGGCGGTCGCCTGCGCGGTCGCTGCCCTGCAGTCGGACCAGGTCCAGCGGATCGTGCTGGTGCGGCCGGCGGTAGAGGCGGGCGAGCGACTGGGCTTCCTGCCCGGCGACATGGCCCAGAAGGTCGATCCGTATCTGCGACCGCTCTACGATGCCCTGTACGAAATGCTGGGATTCGAGCGCGTGGCGACTCTTATTGAGCGCAATGTGATCGAAGTGGCGCCGCTGGCGTTCATGCGGGGGCGCACCCTTAACGATGCCTTCGTTATTCTGGACGAAGCCCAGAATACGACCCGGGAACAGATGAAGATGTTCCTGACGCGTATAGGCTTTGGCTCCACGGCGGTCGTTACCGGGGACGTGACGCAGATTGACCTGCCCCGCAAGAGCAGTTCCGGACTGCGACACGCCCTGCGCATCCTGGCCGATGTCAAGGGAGTCAGTTTCAGCTATTTCACGGCCAGCGACGTGGTGCGCCACCCCATGGTGCAGCACATCGTCGAAGCCTACGAGAAAGAAACCCGGGATGGCGATGACGATTGAGCTGGGCGTGCAGCGGGCGACGACCTTCGAGCCGCTGCCCGAAGACCGGCAGTTTGAATTTTGGGTGGCGACGGCCCTGCGGGACCATGGTCCGGCGGTCTTGACGGTTCGCATCGTCGAGCGAGACGAAATGCATCAACTCAACCAGCGCTACTGTGGCAAAGACGCTGCCACCAACGTGCTGTCCTTCCCGGCGGACCTGCCAGACACCATTGAGCTGCCGCTGCTGGGCGACGTCGTCCTGTGTGCGCCGGTGGTTGCCGAGGAGGCCCGGCTCCAGGGCAAGTCGCCGGAGGCTCACTGGGCCCATCTGACCATCCACGGCGTACTGCACCTGTTGGGTCATGATCACCGGGAGCCCGGTGAGGCCGCGCTCATGGAAGGGCTCGAAATCAAGCTGCTCGAATCCCTGGGATTCCCGAATCCCTACGGGTGAGCGGTGGCCGGCCGGCCGTAATTCATCAAAAAAACACTGGATAAGCACCCTGTGCGGCCCTATATTCGGGGTGACGCGAATGGCGTTGCCAGCACGAAAACAATGAGCGAAGACCAATCGAGCAACGGTTCCGGGAAGAAAACCTGGGTCGAAAAAATCGGCGCAGCCTTTTCCAACCAGCCCCGGAGCCGTGACGAGCTGTTGG
>JAPHSB010000192.1 GCA_026193295.1 Lysobacterales bacterium | reverse complement strand
TGGTGAATCAGGGAGTAGCCGGACAGGATGGCCCAGTCGCCCACCGTCACGTGGCCGGCCAGGGACGCATTGTTGGCCATGATGATGTTGTCGCCGAGGATGCAGTCGTGTGCAATGTGCACACAGGCCATGATCCAGTTGTCGTTGCCGATAATGGTCTTGCCGCCGCCCTGGGCGGTGCCGCGGCTGAAGGTACAGAGCTCGCGGATGGTGTTGTTGTCACCGATGATGAGCTCGGTGTCTTCGCCGTTGTATTTCTTGTCCTGAGGCTCCTCGCCAATCGACGCAAACTGGAAAATACGGGTATTGCGGCCGATCGTGGTGCGGCCGGTCACCACCACGTGGGGGCCGATCCGGCTTCCCGGGCCGATGGTCACCTTGGGGCCGACGATACTGAATGCACCGACTTCCACGTCGTCGGCGAGCCGGGCTGCCGGATCGACCAGGGCGGTGGGATGGACCTGGCTCATCGCTACTTCCCTGCGCAGAGCAGATCGCAGCGCGCGACAGGCTGGCCGTCCACGAAGGCCTCGCAGTAGTACAGCCCCATGCGCCGGATGATCCGCTTTTGCACGACCTCCAGGATCAGCTGGTCTCCCGGCACCACGGTCCTGTTGAACCGCGCCTTGTCGACTTTGACCAGGTAGTACAGCTCTCCGGTCTTGCCGTGCAGTTCGGCGTCCAGGTTGGCCAGCATGCCGGCTGCCTGCGCCATCGATTCGATGATCAGCACGCCCGGCATCACCGGGTTGCCGGGAAAGTGCCCCTGGAAGAACGGTTCGTTCGTGGCGACGTTTTTCATACCGACCAGCTTTTTCTCCGGCTCGGTCTGCATCGACAGCACCCGGTCAAGCAGCAGGAACGGATAGCGGTGCGGCAGGTATTTTGAGATTTCGGCGGCCTCGATTGGCCCGGGTAGTATGTTCTTAGTCATCTTCCGTATCGTTCCCCAGTTGCTTCTCGAGATTCTGGACCCTGCGCTGCAGTTCGTCGAGTCTGCGCAGTCGGGCCACGCTGCGCTGCCACTCCTTGATCGGTTGAGCGGGGATCAGGCCGGACCAGGTGGTCCCGGGCTCGGTAATGGGTTTCATGACCTTGCTGGTGGCTGCCAGGGTCGTACGGTCCGCAATTTCCTGGTGGCCGTTCACCGCGGCCTGTCCTCCGAGCAGACAGAATTTCCCGATTTTTGCACTTCCGGCGGCGCCGCCCATGGCCGCAATGGCGGTGTGGGCTCCGACCACCACGTTGTGCCCGATCTGGACCAGGTTGTCGAGCCGGCAGTCTTCTTCCAGAATGGTATCCCCCAAGGCGCCCCGGTCGATGCAGCTGTTGGCGCCGATTTCACAATCATCGCCGATCACGACGGTGCCGACCTGCGGCACTTTTTCCCAGTGGTCACCGGCAAAAGCGATGCCGAAGCCGTCGGCGCCGATGACCGCACCCGGGTGGATGATGACCCGTTTGCCGATCTTGACGCCGTAGCCCAGAGAGACGTTGGCGTAGAGACGGCAGCCCGCGCCGAGTGTGCCCCCGGAATCGAGCACGCAACCGGGGCCGATCGTGCAGCCGTCACCGATGTCGCAATCGTCGCCGATTACGACGTGGGCGCCGATGCTGACGTCCTTGCCAAGGCGGGCCGACGGGGCGATAACGGCCGAGGCGTGGATGCCGGGTGGTGCGGACGGCCGTGGATCGAACAGGGTCGCCAACCGCGCATAGGCGAGATAGGGCTCAGGTGCCACCAGGCAATTGGTCGGACAGTCCGCGGCGTCGCTCTCTTTGAGGATGACGGCGCCGGCCCGCGTCGTCCCCAGTTGCTTGCGGTAGCCAGGGTTGGCCAGGAAACTGATCTGACCGCTGCGGGCATCGGACAGCGTGGCGACACCGTCGATCCGGTGTTCCCCATCGCCGCGCAATTCAAGCTCGAAGCGGGCGCTCAGGTCCGACAGGCTGTACTGGCTTCTGTTCGAGGGCATCCGGTGAGGAGCGGATCAGGGTGTTTCGCGTTCCAACTGATCAGCAGCATATTCGACTTCCAGTTGCTCGAGGATCAGGTCGGTGATGTCAAGGTCGGGGCTGGCGTAGACCACGGGGCTGGAAACGATCAGGTCGAAACCGTTGCGCTCGGCGATCTCCTGCACAGCCACGTTGATCTGCGCCTCCAGGCTCTGGACTTCCTCGGTGCGGCGAAAAGAGAGTTCGTCCCGGAGGTCTTCCTTGCGCCGCGTGATGTTGCGGCGCAGGTCTCGTATATCACGCTCGGTCTGTATGCGGCTCTCGGCCGACAGGTCGCCCTGTTGAAGCCGGGCCTCCAGCGCAGCGGTGCGCATCTCGTCCATCTCGATCGCGTCGTTGCGGGCGCGGAATTCCTGGTCCAGCCTGGCCCGGCCCGCGAGGACCTGTGGCGCGTTGTCCAGAACCTGCTTCATATCGACGTAACCGATGCGCAATTGCTGGGCCTCGGCCGAGGCGAGAAACGCCAAGCCAAGCAAAAACACAGAAATTGTGCGGACACAATAACGCATATTCCGTATTGTACACGCAACACGGCGATTTTCTAGCGGATTCTAATGCCCTAGAAGGTCGTGCCGAAGGAGAACTGGAGGTCCTCGGTGCGGTCACCCGGCTGATCGCGGAACGGGAACGCGTAGGAGATCACGATGGGCCCGATCGGCGCTTCCCACGTGACCGAAAGGCCAAAGGAGCCCCTCAGCTTGTTGGCGTCGAATGCACTGATGTTCTCGTACACGTAGCCGGTGTCGACGAACAGGGCGATGCGCGTACCGCTGCCGGCGGCGAAGGGCGTCGGAAACGCCAGTTCGACGCCACCGGCGACCTTGAAGTCGCCGCCGACGGAGCGGCAGAACGC
>JAPHSB010000502.1 GCA_026193295.1 Lysobacterales bacterium | reverse complement strand
TGCACCGTGAAATCGGCCACGCCGGCGCCAACGCGGACCTCGCCGCCGGAGGCGACGAAGGAATCGTGCAAAGCCTTGGCGACCGCGCCCATGCCGCCGCGCGCGAAGCCCCAGGCCCCCACGGTGCCGTCGATGTCCCCCATGGCGTGATGCAGCAGCACGTAAGCCGTCCCCGGCGAATAGACGCCGAGCGCGGTGCCGATGATGGCGCCGCCCGCAACGTAGGACTTCAACGCGTCGTTCTCCAGATATTCGTTGAGATAGTCGCCCACGCTCATCGTGTAAAAACGGATGGTTTCGTGCATGCGCTCCTTGCCCAGCCCATAGAAGCGTTTTCCCAGGTAAAGCAGTTCCATGAGATCACGCGGCTTGAACGAGGTTGGATCGGGGGGCGTCCGCATCAGCAGTGGCTTGATGAATTCGCACTGGCGGTGAATGTCCCGGTCCAGGCGCTCAAAGGCATTGGCATCGCGTTTGGAGAAGCGCTCCAGGTCCCGCCGGGTCGCATCCGCGTGCCAATAGGCGCCGAGGAAGTCGTAGCTGCCGTCCTCTTGCCTGATGATCTGGGCACCGCCGGTATAAGGGATGACCTGCAAACCGTACTTGTACAGTTCAAGCGCGCGGGCGATTTCCTGGCGGAACAGGCTGTAGACATAAGAGCTGTTCGAGTAGACGAAATCCTTGTAGCGCGAGATGCTGGTGGTCGCCCCGCCAATGTGATCATTCCGCTCCAGCACGAGCACCTTGAGGCCGGCACGCTGCAGATAACAGGCGGCGACGAGACCGTTGTGACCTGCTCCGACTACCACTGCATCGTACTGATCCTGCTTCATATCGACCTCCTGGATGGTTCAGCAGCCCATGGCCCAGGCGCGGATTGACGACCTCCGCGTGCTTTGCGCAAGCATGAATCGTCGACAACAGATTCTTTGGCGATGGTGCGCGGACTTATTGTCTTTTTTGCAACGCTTGCACGATTCTATACGCAGGCTGGCTATTTCAAGAAGGCCGGCATTGCCTGTCATAGATCTCGATCAACTGGCTGGTGCACCAGGAGTGCCTCCTCGAACACCCGGATCGGGGCAAGTGAGTGCATCTGGAAATCCGTCATAATGGGCCGGGTTCGAGCCACAATACCGCCGGAGTCACCTGCAATGAACGGCCATGAGTCAACCACGGAACTGAGACAACTGCTCGCCGCCACGGAGGACCAGGCGCGCCCCGAAGCCGTCGCCAGCCGTCGTGCGAAAGGCCACCGCACGGCGCGCGAAAACCTCGACGACCTGTGCGATCCCGGCTCCTTTATCGAGTACGGGCAGTTGGCCATTGCTGCCCAGCGGGGCAGGCGTAGCGAGGACGACCTGCGCCACAACACCCCGGCCGACGGCGTCATCACCGGTCTGGCCACCATCAACGCGGCGCAGTTCGGCCCGGCCGCCGGCCAGGTGGCCGTGGCCATTTACGACTACACCGTGCTGGCGGGAACCCAGGGCTATTTTCACCACAAGAAGCTGGACCGCATCCTGGAGGTGGCCAACCGCGAATTGCTGCCCATCGTCATGTACACCGAGGGCGGCGGAGGCCGCCCGGGTGACACCGACGTCACGACGCAAATTGCCGGCCTCGATCTGCCGACCTTCGCGCGCTGGGCCGGGTTGTCGGGCGTGGTGCCGCGTATCGCCGTCAACAACGGCTACTGCTTCGCCGGCAACGCCGCGCTGTTCGGTTCCGCGGACCTGCGCATCGCCACGAAGTCTTCCTGGATCGGCATGGCCGGCCCGGCCATGATCGAGGGCGGTGGCCTGGGCCGCTTCGAAGCCACCGAGATCGGGCCCGTCGAGGTGCAGTCGCGCAACGGGGTCATCGACCTTGTGTGCGCCGACGAAGCCGAGGCGACCGCCTGCGCCAGGCAATTGCTGGGCTACTTCCAGGGCATCATCGACGAGTATGAGTGCGCCGACCAGTCGGCCCTCGCTGCCCTGCTGCCGGCCGATCGCCGCTACTCCTACCACGTGCGCAGGGTGATCGAAACGCTGGCCGACACCGGCTCCTTCCTCGAGATGAGCGCCGGCTTCGGCGGCGCCGTCGTCACCGGCTTCATTCGCCTCGAGGGCCGTCCGCTCGGCCTGGTCGCCAGCGACTGCCGCGTACTGGGTGGCGCCATCGACGCAGACGCCGCCCAGAAAGCCGCCCGTTTCCTGCGCCTGTGCAGCAGTCATGGACTGCCGATCCTGTCCCTGTGCGACACGCCGGGCTTCATGGTGGGGCCGGCCAGCGAAGAACAGGCCGCCGTGCGGCACATGTCGGACCTGTTCGTCGCGGGCGCCCAACTCGAGGTGCCGCTGGTTGCGGTTTTCCTGCGCAAGGCTTACGGCCTGGGCGCCATGGCCATGGCCGGTGGAAGCTTCGCTGGACCGGTTTATGCGGCGGCCTGGCCCAGCGGCGAATTCGGCGGCATGGGACTGGAGGGCGCCGTCCGCCTGGGCTTCCGCAAGGAACTGGAAGCCGAGACGGACCCCAAAAAACGAGAGGCGCTGTTCGACACACTGCTGGCGAGCCTGTACGACAAGGGTCGCGCCATCGAGGCAGCCACCCACCTGGAGATCGACGCCGTGATCGACCCCGCTGACACCCGCCGGCACGTGAGCCGTGCGCTGGCGACCGCCGACTGACCTCCTATTTCAGCCAGCGCCCGAACCAGTCGAGATACCGCCCGTACAGGTCCTTCAGATAACTCGGCCTCGCGATTCCATGGTATTCGCCGGGGTAGACCACCAACTGCGTCTCCACTCCACGCAGTTTCAACGCCAGGTACAGCTGTTCCGAGTTGATGATTGGAACGTTCCAATCCTCCTCGCCGCCGAGGATCAGGGTCGGCGTGACGATGCGGTCCACCCGGTTGAACGGTGACATCCGCTCGTAGATCTCGCGCGCTTCGGGCTCCCAAGGCGGGCCCAGTTCCTGCATCCACCAGCGCTGGTACTGGTCGTGGCCGAAGTTGACCACGTAGAGGACTTCACTGGCGCCGGTGATGGCTGCCTTGAAGCGGTCGGTCTTGGTGATCACGTGGTTGGTCAGGATGCCACCGTAGGACCAGCCGCTCACGCCCAGGCGGTCGGGGTCCGCCCAGCCGCGCGCGATGGCGTCGTCAACCGCCGCCATCACGTCTTCGAAGTCGGGGCCGCCCCAGTCCTGCCAGATGGCCAGGCAGAATTTCTGGCCATAACCCGTCGAGCCGCGCGGGTTGGGATGGACCACCACGTAGCCCTGGGCGGCGTACAGCTGCGCCTCGAATTGAAAGGACCAGTCGTACTGCGACTGCGGACCGCCGTGAATGTCGAGAATGGCCGGGTAGCGCCGGCCCTCGACATACCCGGCGGGCAGGATGACGAAGCCTTCGATGGACGTGCCGTCCGCGCTGTCGAAGGCGACCTTTTTCATGTCGCCCAGGGTGATTCCAGCCAGCAGGTCCCGGTTGGTGAAGGTCTTTTGCTGCAGCTTGCGCCCGTCGAGCCCGCCCTTCTCCAACAGGAACACTTCCGGCGGCAGGTGGGGACGGCTGACCAGCGCGGCGATTTCACCCTTCCCGCCGACATGGTATTGCCTGACCACATCCTCGCCGCGCACCACGCGCTCGATCTTGCCGCCCGCGGGCTTGATCCGCGCCAGGCTCTGCTCGCCGCTGTCTTCGAGGAGGAACCAGACGTAACGGCCGTCGCTGGAGAAACGCGGTTGGAAGATCATTCGGTCCAGCCCTTCGGTCAGCACCTTCGTGGCGCTTCCGTCCGAGGCCGATACGGCGAGGTGCGACGTCGCGTAGAGCATGGCGGCGACATCCGTCACCGTGGTGTGCGCAATCGAGCGGCCGTCCGGGCTCCAGGCGGGGCTCTCGTCCGCTCCCAGGCCACGCGTGATTTGCAGGGGCTCGGCAGGCTCTGGCGGAGGTTTGGCGTCGATCACCCAGATGTCCGTGTTGTAGTTACTGTCTGCGTCCTTGGACCGGTTACTGGTAAACGCGATGCGGCTGCCGTCCGGGGACCAGGCAGGCTCGTTGTCGTCGTAATCACCGAACGTCAACTGGGCCAGTGATTTGGCGGCGATGTCCAGCACATGGATATGCGTGCGGCGGCGGTCGAGGTAGCCCACGTAGTCCAGCTTGAACTGTTGCCGGTCGATGACGTGGGGCGGCGGCGCCTTCTCCTCGTAACCCTCGCCTTGCTCGTGAGCCGCAAGTTCAGCGTCGGTGGGGTCCTGCAGCAGCAACATCAGTTTCGTGCTGTCGGGTGACCACTCGAAGTCCATTACCGCCTGTGGCGTATCGGTGATCTGCTCGGCCTCGCCACCCTGGCGAGACAGACGCCAGACCTGGGCCGGCTTGTCGTCGCGCGCGGACAGGAAGGCCAGGTAACGACCGTCGGGGCTCCAGCGCGGGTTCGATGAAGATTCCTCCAGGGCCGTCAGGGGCTGCGGTGCGCCGCCGGCGCTTGGCGCCATCCAGGCCCGGCTGCGCCCCTCGTCTTCGTCGAG
The DNA here is from genome assembly GCA_026193295.1 of Lysobacterales bacterium. Classification (GTDB taxonomy): domain Bacteria; phylum Pseudomonadota; class Gammaproteobacteria; order Xanthomonadales; family SZUA-36; genus CALKKN01. Next base: position 1,081 of record JAPHSB010000502.1, on the reverse strand, counting down.
GTCGTCACGGTCGACGGTGTAGGCGATCCAATCACCTTCGGGGCTGAGGCGAGGATCGCTGACGTTGCCGAGCCGGAACAGGTGATCGATGGTCAGCCGCTGGGTCGGGACGTCGGCATCCTCGGCCCAGCCCACAGGCGCGAGCAGGAAGGTCAGGGTGACAAACAATACGCAGTGCATCGTGCAGGAGGCTTTCGTTTTCACGTTTGGTGACCTTGCCGGGAGTTGGAGGCCAAGCGTAACCAAAGTCAGACCTGCCGCGCCATGACCCAGTGCACTATAATCTCCCACCGATATGCAGACCGGCGATCCCCGACTCGGAGCCATGGCGAAACCCCCACTCAAACCACCCGTACCCGACCCTTCCATGCGGCATCGGTTCGAGCACGCGATGGGGCAACTGCACTCCGGGGATGGCGAAGCCGCCGCCGAAACCTGCCGCCGCGCCCTGGCCATCGAGCCTGATCAAGTGGATCTGCTGACGTTGCTCGGGGTCTCGCTGCTCGACTGCCGGCGGCCCCGCGAAGCACTGGAGCCCCTCCAGCACGCCGTTGAATGCGCACCCCGCTTCGCCCGGGCGCGCGAAAACCTGGGCCAGGCTCTGCTGCAGACAGGCCGGCTGGACGAAGCCGTGAAGGAACTGCAGCAGGCGGCGAAGCTCGATCCCTCGTCGGACACCGCGCGCCTGAAACTGGCGCATGCGCTTGCCGCCCTGGGCTCCGGCGAAGAGGCCGACGCTGTGTTCGAAGAAGCCTTCAGACTTGCCCCGGAACGTGGCCAGCTGGCCACGGCCGGCGAACATCTGCGCGAGGGGCGGGCACGTGAGTGCGAGCGTATCTGCCGCGAATTGCTGGCCCGCCAGCCCGATGAAGTCAACGCCCTGCGCCTGCTGGCCAAGGTGGCAGGCGAAGCGGAGCGCTGGGGCAAGGCGGAGTTGCTGCTGCTGCGAGTACTGGCGTTGGCGCCTGGCTTCCATGAAGCGCGGCTGGACCTGGCGCGGGTCTACAAACAGCAGGACCGGATTGACGACGCGGTGGCCTGTGCGGCGGAGGCGGCCGAGCTGAGCCCGCGCAATTCCAAT
>JAPHSB010000296.1 GCA_026193295.1 Lysobacterales bacterium | reverse complement strand
TTCGGCGAGTTCGTCCTGATCGTCGCCGGGTTCTGGCTGCTGAGCCTGCTGCTGAGCCGCCTCGCGGGCAAGGCCATGGCGCTGGCCAGCGGCGCTTCGCAGATCCTGAGCCGCTTCGTGGTCAACTCGGTCAGCCGAATCACGATCATCGTCGGCCTGCTGCTCGGCCTGGCGGCGCTGGAAATCAACATCACGCCGCTGGTCGCCGTGATCGGCGCGGCCGGTTTCGTCATTGCCTTTGCCCTGCAGAATACACTCAGCAATTTCGCCAGTGGCCTGATGATCATGTTCTACAAGCCCTTCGACATCGGCAACTTCGTCGAGACCCCGGCGGTCAGCGGCACGGTCAAGTCCATGACCCTGGTGACGACCAACATGCTGACGCCTGACAACAAGTTGCTGGTGGTGCCTAACAACGAGTTGTGGGGCAAGGTCATCACCAATGTCACCGGCAGCAGCGAACGGCGTGTCGACCTGGTCTTCGGCATCGGTTACAGCGACGACCTCGATCTGGCCGAGCGCGTGCTGGGCGAAGTGGTGGCCGGCCACCCGCTGGTGCTGAGCGAGCCCGAACCGGTGATCCGCGTTGCCGAGCTGGCCGATTCGTCGGTCAACCTGATCTGCCGGCCCTGGGTGAAGACCGCCGACTACTGGCCGGTCTACTGGGATCTGACCCGGGCGGTTAAGGAGCGCTTTGATGCCCAAGGCATATCGATACCTTTCCCGCAGCGCGACGTGCATCTCCATCCGGGCGGAGTGGGCGGTGCCGTTGCCGACTGATTCCGTTATGCGCTACATTCCCCCAGCCGTTTGAGCAAAAAGGAGAAAGACCATGAACGAACTTGCAGCCACCCTGGTCGGCGCCCTGGTGGGCCTGATCATTGGCCTGGTTATCCTGGCCATCATCACGCTGATATTCCGCTGGTTGTGGAATACCACGATGCCGGATGTTTTCGGCGTCAAGTCGCTGACTTTCGGGCAGTCGTTCAAGATCCTGCTGATCGCGTCGATGCTGTTCGGCGGCGGCACCAAGGTCATCGAGCGCGGCCACGAGGTGGTGGACGCCGATGTCACTGAGCAGGCAGCGGGTTAGCACCGTGCGCGGACTGCTGCATGTCCTGGTGACTGCTGCCCTGGCACTGGCCAGTAGCGGTCTCTGGGCGGCCCCGGTCACCGGCGAAACGACGGAATTCCAGGTTGCAGGCGGGCTGGTCGAACAGTGTGTCCGGATCGCCCCCTTTCCAGGCGCGCAGTATTCGAAGCGCGACCTCGACGAGGAGCAGACGTACTGCACGCTGGATTTCGCCGAGCTCGCCCTGTGTCCCAAGCTGTGGAGCACCAGCCCCGGCACGATCCTGTTCGAGATCGATGGCGGAGACTTCGCGGGCTTCGAGCGTGAGAACTGCTCCGACGGCCACCATGCGCAGGCGGTCGCGCGCAGCCAGCCGGCGACCTTCAAAATCTCGGTAAACGACCGGGACACCAGCGCCACCTACGCGCCTGCCTCGTGGGTCTACTATCACCTGTCACGCTACTTCCAGACCAACGTGCGTGTGCCGGTGGCGGTGTACCGCAGTACCGACGCGCAGGCGCACAACCGGCGGGTAACCAAGCCTGCCCTGGCCATCGTCGCCAACCGTCACGGCCTCGGCATGCTGCGTGCCGGCTGGCGTTTTCTTGACGCCGTCGAGACCGGGCAGGCAAGCGGCAGCGCCAGAGCGGGCGCGTTGACCGACGAGGGCCGCCAGGTCTTCGGCGTGCTGCTGAGCAGCACCGGCGACCGCTACGGGGCCGAGGTCAACGGCACGCGGGAGTCGGGCTGGGGCGCGGGCCAGAATCTCGACTTCCAGCAAACGGCGCCCTTCCTGGCGCTGCGCAACGAGAAGCCTGTGGTTGAGGCCGCGCAGGCCTCGATTCGCGAGGCGCGGATGAATCCGCGCATGGCGAAGGAACTGCGGGCGGACACGCCAGTCGAACAGGTGGTGTTCTGGATGCAGGACGTACTGGAGATCACGCTGTTGGATTTCATCCTCGGGCAACAGGACCGCATCGGTAACATCGACTACAACTGGTTCTGGTACTGGGTCGAGGACGGTCAGCTCCAATCGCGGCCTGCGCAGGGCAAGGATGTGCCCGCGGACCTGGCCGGGTTCACCCCGCTACGCCTGCGGCAGTCGGCCATCAACGACAACGACGCCGGCGTGCGCACCGGTTACGCGGATTTCGCCGCCAAGACCCACATGCTGGAGGGGTTGCGTCATTACCATGCCGGCTTGTATCAGCGCCTGGGGCGCCTGGCGGCGGACTTCGCGGCCAAGGGTCCGGCCTTCCAGTGGCTGACGGCGAGCGCCGGGCTCAGCAGCAAGGAGGCGGACACCATCGCCAACCGCGTGCAGCAGGCCTTCGCACTGTTGCAGGCAGACTGCCAGAACGGCGCCCTGAAACTCGACCTGGAGCCAGCACAGTTGCTGATGGCGCCGGGCCTAACTGAGAGCGACATGGGGGTTTCCTGCACAATCGCCACACCCTGAAAATGCTCCGCCTGGCCGGCCTGCTGCTGATCCTGGTCAGCGCGCCGCTCGCGGCCCAGACGATCGCCTTCATATCCGATCTGAACGGCCGTTATGGCAGCACGTCCTACGACAAACGCGTCACCGACGCCATCGATACCCTCGTCGGGTTGCGGCCGGATTTGGTGATCAGTGGCGGCGACATGGTGGCCGGCCAGAAGCAGCCAAAGCTCGACCGCGACCGGCTGGAGCAGATGTGGCAGGGGTTCAACAACACGGTCGCCGATCCGCTCAGGCGGGCGGGGATACCGCTGGCCGTGACGGCCGGCAACCATGACGGTTCGGCATTCCCGGAATTCGCCCTGGAGCGGCGGCAATTCGATTTGCAGTGGCGTGGGCGCGTACCCGAAGTCGATATCCTGCCCGGCAGCGATTGGCCGCGACGCTATGCCGCGCGCATGGGCAGTGTCCTGCTGCTGGCCTTCGACGGCACGCTGCCCGGCAGGTTGCCGGACACCGAGCGGTTGTTCCTCGAGCGGATGCTGCAGCAATACGGTAATTCGGCCACCGCGACCATCGTCTTTTCACATCTGCCGATGTGGCCGCTGACCCGGGGGCGCGAGCACGAGATCATCGATGACCCCGACCTGCTCGCGTTACTGCACCGGAACGGCGTTGACGTCTACGCCAGCGGCCATCACCATGCTTTTTTCGCCGGCACCGACGACGCCGGGATGGTGCACCTCGGCATCGGCGCGCTGGGCGGTAACGCGCGGGCCTTCAGCGGCACGGGATCGCGCCAGCCGTTCAGCTTTGCCCTGTTGACCCTGGAGGGCGGCGAGGTCAGCGTGATATCGCGCGCGGCGCCAGGCTTCCAGGACGAGGTACCGGCCACGCAGCTGCCGGCGGCCATTACCGGTCCACTGGGGACACTTCGCCGCATGGACGGACCGGTGCGGCTGCGCCCCTGAGCGGGGGTCGCTTTCAGCCGGCCAGGGGCGGCAAGGCAGGCGCCGACCCGTCACGCCTGGCCTGGTAGTGGGGCGACATGATCTCGACGCCGGCGGCATTGAAGGCGTTGAGGATATGGGCGTGCAGGTCCGAGTAGGTTTGCTGCTTGGCGCCGGGTTCCCGCGTGGTGGCGTTGAGTTCGTATTCCACGTAAAAATCGTTCAGCGCCGTTTGCAAAACGAACGGGGCGGGATCCTTTTCGATGCGTTCGGTTTTGCCGGCGGCATCGAGCAGCAGCTCGTGCACCTTGGTCCAGGGCACGTCGTAGCCGATGGTTACCGAGGTGTGCAGCGTTAGCCCGGCCTGCTTGGCCTGCGCACTGAAATTGATGATGTGGTTGCTCAACACCGAGGCGTTCGGGATGGCGACCTCGACGTTCTTGGGCGTGCGGATGCGGGTCACGAAGGTGCTGCGCTCGATGACGTCGCCCTCCGTGCCTGAGATTTTCACGCGATCGCCGATCTTGAAAGCCCGCGTGTAGGTGATGACGATGCCGGCCACGACGTTGGCCACGGCGGATGTCGATCCCAGCGAGAGCAGCACACCGAGAAAAATCGACACGCCCTGGAAAGCCGGTGAGCCTGAACCCGGCAGGTAGGGAAAGACGATGATCAGCGTCAGTGCAATGACCAGGATCCGCAGCAGGTTGTAGCTGGTCCCCGCCCACTCGGGGTAGAAGCTGGCCAGGCGAATGCGCTTGGCTGCGATGCCATCGAACACGACCTTCAACAGGTGCACGACGACGCGCGCCAGCAGGATCACGACCATGATTACGAACAGGTCGGGCAGGTACGCGACGAAGGCGATCAGCATGTTCTCGACCACCAGCGCGGCGCCGCCGATGACGGCAACAGCTGCTTCACGCGACCACTCGAAGAACACGAAGATGACGTTGATGAAAACCAGCAGCAGGATCGCCTTCAGCGCACGTCGGACCCACTTGACGGTGCCGTGCATCAGGCGGGCGATGTCCTCCTCGGTCATGATGCGTTGGCGCTGGATCTTCAGGCCCTGGATGCGCGTGCCGCACCACTCGTCGGTCTTGCGGTCGAGGTAACCGAACAGGCGCCCGACGGCCATCCACAGTGCGCCAAATACAAGGCCGGTAACGCCGATCAGCAGCAGCTTGGAAACCGTTTGTGCCAGTACGGCCCCGCCGAGCCAGCCGGCGAGGATTTCTTCGAGCCGTGTCAGGAGTTCTTCCATGGTGCGCTCCGCTTGGTCCGGGCAAATATACACCAACGCCGTTCCACGCTCGACCACACGGCGCGATAATTGCGGTATTATTCCGGATTCGTTTTTTGCAAGTGAATCACTGTCCTGTATTCGCAGGTACAGCCGGAGGGCTGCAATGCGCAATTTGGCAAGAGGGTTGATGGTGCTGCTGATCCTGAACGCACCCTTCGTGGTAGCCGCGAGCAGTGAATCGGCCGAGGCCACCAAGTATCGTGGCTGGATCGAAGACATGAAGGCCGCGGAACGCGGCCCCTTCGCCCGGATCCGCTGGTTCTGCAGCGACGGCACCATCCAGCCGCCCAAGGCCTACGCCTGCGGCGACCACGGTGGCGGCCACCAGCACGGCGAGTGGAGCGATCGGACGAAGGAACTCCGCGCGCAGGGTTACTGGATCGCCAACCTGCTGGCCGGGCTGGATGCGGATCAGTTCCTGGCCGATCCGCAGTTTACCGACCGTTACGCGCAGCTGCTGATCGAGCGCTACCTGGTCAGTGCCGACGATGGCTGGATCCTGCGCCGCGCCCTGTTCTACCGCGGCGCCATCCAGGAAGAGGAGGAACGTAAAGCCGCCCGCGCCCTGCTGACCAAGATGGCCTTGCGGCCGGAATGGATCGGACCGCGGTTCACCTCCCTGCGCGCCGGTGCCCGCATGTTGCCACACGGCGCGGACAGCGCATCCGTGCAGAAAGTCCGGCAAATGTCGGCCTCGCTGTCGGACCGCGATGACGGCTTCAAGCCGCTGCGGGCCAAGATCCACGGCGCCCCCGGGGCCGAGGATGCCGAGCGGGTGCGGGCCTACGCTGCCGGGCTCACCGAGTCGAAGCGTCAACCCTACCTGGTGCTGGCCGATGAGATCGACCGGGTTTACCAGGCGGCGCCGCTGGACCAGGACCTCGACCAACTGGCCGCAAAGTTCACGGCCGCGCCCTGGCTGCAGGACCTGCTGAACGAGGCGGCAGTCGTCTGGCGGGCTGATGCCTCTGCGGCCAACCGCTTTGCGGTTAGCGGTGAACTGCTGGCCGACCTGCGCGATGCACTGCCGCGAATCCGTTCCTCCGCCGCGCGGCTGGAAGTCATCGATCTGAGTCTGGAGGTAGAGAGCCAGAACTTCAGGGCGGCTTCGGAACTGCGTGGCAATCTTGCAAACGCCAGCCGTCGCGAGCACCTTGGGTACCTGGCGACGGCCGGGCATGCCGCCTATGGAACCGGCGTCATCAACGGCCGGCTGTTCGAGGAACTGCACCGGTCGTTGGACCGGCTGGCCCCGGAGTCGATCCGGCTGGACCGGTACCTGGAGGAACTCAATTACCTCGGGCGCGCGCCCGGCTGGGGTACCCAGGCACTGCGCATGCCCTTCTTCGAATCCATGGGGAAGCTGGCCGAAATCGAGCCCATGGCCATGCTGTTCATCCAGGACCAGTTACGTGGCAGCCCACTGCTGTTTTTTTCCCAGGTGCTGAACAGCCTGTCGCGCGACGCCAGCCGGCTCGCCGGGGTCGAGCACCGCCTGTTCGGCGAAAGCATCGGGGTTGGTTTTACCGCGCTCAATCCCGGCCTGGCCGCCGGCGTCCTGCAGGTCGAGCCCGACCTCCGTAACCTCGAAAGCTTCCGCGCGGACGGCATCTACGTGCTGCCGGAAACGGTCTCGGACCTGCCCCCGGTGGCCGGCATCCTGACCGAGGGCGAAGGCAACCCGCTCTCGCACGTGCAGTTGCTGGCGCGCAACCTGGGCATCCCGAACGTCACCGTTGACAGCTCGCTGCGGGCGGTGCTGGAGCAACACAACGGCGAACGGGTGGTGCTCGCCGTCAGCAAGTCCGGGCTGGTCGAACTCACGGCCTGGGACGACCGCTGGCGCGAGGTATTCGAGGACGCGGACAAGAACGGCGGTGTGCGGATCGAGCCCGACCTCGAGAAGCTGGACCTTTCGGTCCGCCGCTTCGTCTCGCTGGACGATCTGCGTGCCTCCGACTCGGGTCGCATAGTCGGACCCAAGGCCGCCAAGCTGGGTGAACTCCGCACGCACTACCCGGGGCACGTGTCGCGTGGCGTGGCGATCCCCTTCGGCCTGTTTCGGCAGGAGGCGCTGGAACAGCCGCACGCCGGGGGTGGCGGAACGGTTTTCGACTGGATGACCACGAGCTATCAGCAACTGGCGGCCATGCGGGCTGACGATCCGCAGCGCGCGGCCAAAGCCGAGGCCTTCCGCGCCGAACTGTACGATATCATCCTCAACACCACGCCGAGCGCTGCGTTCCAGGAACAGTTGCGCATGGCAATGCGCGAGACCTTTGGCTCGGAAGACCCCCCGGGCGTGTTCGTCCGTTCCGATACGAACGTGGAAGACCTGGCCGGCTTCACCGGGGCCGGGCTCAACCTCACGCTGCCCAACGTGGTTGGTTTCGACAACCTGATGAAGAGCATTGCCAGGGTTTGGGCCTCGCCGTTCACCGCGCGCGCCTTCGCCTGGCGGCAGTCACACATGACCAAACCGGAACACGTATACACTTCCATCCTGCTGCTGGAATCGGTCGGTTCGGATAAATCCGGCGTGCTGGTGACGCAGGACATCGACACCGGCCGCCGCGACGTGATCTCGGTGGCGGTCAACGAGGGACTGGGCGGCGCCGTCGACGGCCAGGCCGCCGAGTCGCTGCGTATCGCCCTGGACGGCTCCTTCGTCCGCGTACTGGCGACCGCCACCGCGCCGTGGCGCCGGGTGCCCGATCCGGCCGGCGGTCTGCTCTTTCTCCCGACGAGCGGTAGCGACACCGTGCTGCAAGCGAAGGAGATCCGGCACCTGATCGAATTTGCGCGAGGGCTGCCGGAGAAGTTTCCGCCGATCACCGATGACGAGGGAAATTCAGCGCCGGCCGACGTCGAATTCGGCTTTCTCGACGGCGATCTTCGGCTGTTCCAGCTGCGGCCGTTCCTGGAAAGCAAAATGGCCCGCGGCATCGGCTACCTGCACCAGATGGAGGCCCGCCTGGCCAACACCGCCGAAGTCACCGTGGACCTCAACGGAGTACCGCAATGAAGTTTCCTGGAAACCTGGCATTGGCCCTGCTGGTCGGCGCCGTGTCGAACTTTGCCCTGGCCTACCCGCTGGACGGATACGAAGAAACCGGCATCCGTCGCGTCGAGGGCGCCCGCCTCGCCAACGAAGGCCTGGCGCTGGGCGGTATCCAGCCCCCCGGTGCACGGCTGGCCACGGAGCAGGTCGACCTGCGGCTGTTGGGTCACCCGGACCTGACCCTGCCGCCGGCCGACCCCGACTTCACGGCGCGAATCACGGCGCTGCTCGCCGAGCATGGCAACGCTTACGGCATCGCGGTGCTGGATCTGACCAATCCCGACCAACCGAAGTACGCGGAGCACCGCGGTGACTACCGCCAGAACGTCGGCAGCGTCGGCAAGCTGCTGGCCGCGCTGGGCCTGTTCCAGGCGCTGGCCGATACCTGGCCGGACGATCTGGAGCGCCGCGCGCAGGTGCTGCGCGACACCATCATCACGGCGGACGACTTTGCCCACAGCGATCACCACACGGTGCGCTTCTTCGACGTCGAGAATCGCACCCTGACCCGGCGCAAGATCCTCGACGGCGACCAGGGCTCGCTGTGGGAGTACCTCGACTGGACGTTGTCGGTCAGTTCCAACTCGGCGGCCGCGATGGTCATGCGCGACGCGATGCTGCTGCGGCATTTCGGCAAGGACTACCCCGTCTCCGAGGAGCAGCTCCACGCCTTCTTCAAGGAAACGCCGCGCGGCGATTTGACCCGCCTGTTCCAGAAGACCTTCTGGGAGCCGGTTACGCGCAATGGCCTGGACCTCGACCAGATCCGCCAGGGCAGCTTCTTCACCGCCCAGGGCAAGAAGAACGTAGCCGGCGGCGGCAACAGCTATGCCACCGCCCACAGCCTGATGCAGCTGATGCTGATGATGGAGCAGGGCAAACTGGTGGACGAGTGGAGCAGCCGCCAGCTGAAGCGCCTGCTGTACATGACCGAGCGGCGCATCCGTTACGCCTCGGCGCCGGCGCTGAAAGACGCCGCCGTCTATTTCAAGTCGGGCTCGCTGTACAAGTGCAAGGAAGAGTCGGGCTTCAAGTGCGGCCAGTACATGGGCAACGTCATCAACTACATGAACTCGGTGGCCATCGTCGAGCAGGAGGTCGACGGCGTGAAACTGCACTACGTCGTCATCGTGATCTCCAACGTGCTGCGCAAGAACTCGGCCGTGGAGCACCAGGCGCTGGGCACGGCGATTCACAACTTGATCAACGAGCGGCATAGTCTGGACTGAGCCGGGGCCTGCCCTCATCCAGATCACCCCTGCAACTTAGCTCAGGACGCCAGTTGCCGGTTGCGTTTGACCACCGCCCAGGCCAGCACCAGCCAGATCGCAACGAAGCCCAGGTTGACCAGCGCAAAGCCGCTCGCGTCGAGCGCCAGCCAGGCCGTGCCGGCGAAGACCACGAAAGCGGCAAACAGGTCGCCGAGCCGCACAAAGAAACTGTCCACCGCCTGTTTCGCCTTGTACTTCTCTTCCCGCGTAGTGCGCAGCCACAGGAGTTGCTTCGCGGTATTCATCAAGGAGTAGTCGGTGGAGTTCTCGGCCGTCTTGGCCCAGCGCACGATGACCAGCGTGGCGCCGAGGGCCACGAAACCATAGGCCCCGAGGGCAATGATGGGAAGTGCGAAGAGCACGCCGGCGAGGCCGAATCGCTTGACCAGGCGCGACGCTACAAACGCCTGCAACAGCACCGCGATGACGTTCACCCAGAAGAAATAGCTGCCGTAGAAAGCGCCGATGTAGGCGCCCGGGTCGAACGTGCTGTCGGTCGCGGCGAGTTCCGCCGCGTGCGTGACGACCAGGTTACTCAGGATGTACTCACCCACGGTGTTGACCACGTTCAGCATGATGAGCAGTACGGCAATGAGCAATATGTAGTGGTTGGCGAACACCAGCCCGAAGGCATTCCCGCGGCCAAGCGGCTCCTCGAGCACGGGCGCGTCGGTTGCGCCGGCGCGATCTCTTCCGCCTTGGTTCACGGCCAGGTAAATGATGAGCGTCAGCGCCAGCAGTGCCGCCGCGAGGTAAAGCATCAGGTGCGGGCTGATGTGGGCATGGAACAGGCGCTCGGCGACCCAGGCTCCGACAGGGCTTCCCGCAGTCGCTCCGAGGCCAATGATCGGGAACAGCCGGTTGCCGGCCTCCTTGGTATAGATGTCGTTGCCGTAGGACCAGAACTGGGCAATGATCGAGAGGCTGAAGAAACCCACCCAGATGTAGAAAACGACACCGACGAAAGCGAGGTCGGCATGCACCGCAACGGCGAACGCCAGGATGTTCGCCACGAAGAACAGCGTGACGCTCACGATCAGTTTCATGCGGGAGACCCGCGAAGACAACCAGCCGTAAGCGGGAACGAAGGCCATCAGCACCAGGGCCTGGCCGGCGGCGGCGAAGGTCTTGACCTCGGCCGCGCTCCTGATGCCCAGGGCCTGCAGGAAACCGGGCACCTCGGTGCCCAGGATGAGCGGCTCGCGAACGGTCTTGATGATGTAGTAGGCGACCAGTATCAGGAACACGTTCAGCAGCATCAGGAAGGCGCGCCGGCCCTCGCCGGCGCGGACCTCGGAAAAAAGCCCAAGCAGACGGTCGAGAATACCCGGACGGGCTGTATCCTGACCAGTTGGTCCTGCGCTCATGTCAGCAGCTCATTCAAGGAAATGCCTCGCCATACGTCTCGCCCCCGATTCTGCTCCATCCGGCCTTCCCAAATGCACTTGAATTTGCGAAAGTGTATACAATTTCCATCCAAGCTGCGCCACCCCCACAGAGGCTTCCAAACATGAACAGATGGCTAATGATCGCGGCCCTGGTGGCTGCGTCCTGGACCACTTCAACGCTGGCGGACTGGATCGATGCCCGCTGCGATATCTATCCGAAGGGTGAAGACCACACCGACAGGATGATCCCCTGCACATTTGGCCAGCGCCAGGGCTACATCACGATTACCCGCGACGACGGCGTCATGCACGACCTGTCGCCGGTGGGCGACGATCCGGGCAACTTCCGCGATCAGGATGGACGAACCGTGTACCGGCAAAGTGGCCTGGGCGACCAGGGCCTGATCTTCCGCTTCCCCGACGAGAGCGTATACGTTTACTGGAACACGGACGCCCTCAAGCCCCAGGCGGACGAAGACAACTGGACCGCTCCGTTCACCACGGACAAGTATGACGCGACCACGCGCCTGCGCTGCCGGGCTGCCGGAAATTCCGAGTTCGGCAGTTGCCCTGCCGGCATCCTGCGCATGGAAGACGGCCAGGCCTCGATCGTCGTGCAGAACCAGCTGGGCGAGCAGTTCACCATCAATTTCATGAAGGACTACGTCAATGCCACCAACCGCGAAGTCGAGGCGCGCATGGAAGGGGATACCTGGATTCTCGACTTTGCCAACGGTGAAGTTTGGGAAGTGCCCCTGGCCGCGATCGAGGGCGGTTGATGCCTTGAACGGGCGCCTGTTCGCCTGTTTGTTCGTAGCGGCCGTTTGAGCAGCAGGTGCACGAGAAGCGGGATGGCCACAAACCCTATGATGAACGTACATTCGAATGCGGTCGGGCTCGTGGCCGGGTCTTCGAAGAAGACCTGCAACAGCAGAATCACGGGGAAGCTGCCCCACATCCAGAACACCAACCCCAGGACCACGGCGACGACATAGCGCCCAATGGCCGGCTTGCCCTTGTCGGACCAATCGAGGCAATTGCGAATCAAAGCTGCTTCCGGGCTGCTCGCAACGGTGGCTCAAATGTGTTGGGGACTGGCCCCGGAATTTAAGGGCTGGATGCGAGCAGCGAAACTTCCGATTCCATGCTGATGCTGGCAACTGCTGGTGAAGAGCTCAGGGACGCCGTGGTTGTCGGACGGGCTGTCGCCAGGCGGCGCAGCGGCTCGGCCAGGCGCTCCAGCCACAGGGAACCCCGCGGGCTGTTGGCCAGCGCTACCATCACGTACGCGTCATCTCCGTCCCGCACCAGCGCGCTGTCGGCGTGGTAGGTCTTCCAGGTGCCGGACTTGCGGTAAATTTTCAGGCCTTTGTGGCTCGAGAGCGCCTTGACGAACTTGTGGCGGATGCCCGGCTTGGAGAGCGCTTCCAGCATCATCTGGTCCTGTTCCGGGCTGACCAGCTCGTCACGCTGCAGCGCACAATAGAAGCGTGAGACCTCGAATACGGTGGCGCCGTGCGAAATATTGTGCAGGGGATCGCGGTGGTATGCGGGTGTCGGGCCGTATTCCTTGCCGACCCAGAGGCCGCCGCCCCGCCGTGGATCGTAAAAGGCGTACTGCGGGCGCTGCAGTATCTCGAGCAGCTGGTCGTGGCCAACCTGTCGCAGCACCCGGGTCGCGCAATCGTTGCACGAATACCGGATCATGTCCTGGATGTCTTTTTCCAGCGCCGCGTCGGGCAGCAGTTCGCCCTCATCGATGGCCACCGCTGCACCCAGCAGGATGGCGATTTTGGGCAGG
>JAPHSB010000190.1 GCA_026193295.1 Lysobacterales bacterium | reverse complement strand
TTACCTGGTCGTTGCGCCGCGGCTTGCCCACCCGGGTCGATTTTGCCGCGCTATGCGCCTGCGTGGCGCCGGCCGAATTTGACCTGCACATCCGTCTCAACATCGGCCGGGGTGCGGCCGTGGTCTATGCCTGCGACCTCAGTGAAAAATACGTGGATTTCAACAAGGGCGATATCAGCGATCCGTCCGCGCTCGGTGGATGAGGTCGTGCTGCCGCAAGCGAGTGCTAACCGATGAATTTTCCCCGCCGGATACGTTCCGCCTCCATTTGCTCCACTTCACGTGAGCCGGAAATGACTACCTGCGGATCCGGCACGAAGTCCAGTTCCTGGTCGCCCCGCTCATAGGGCACCGAATTCAGGATAGTGCGAACTGCATTCAGGCGCGCGGCGTGCTTGTCGTTGGAGCGAATCACGGTCCAGGGGGCGTGGTTGGAATGGGTGCGCTTCAGCATTTCGTATTTCTGGTTGGTGAAATCATCCCAACGCTCTTGCGCCTGCAAGTCCACTTCGCTCAGTTTCCACTGCCGCAGGGGGTCGTTCTTGCGACGTTCGAACCGGTAAGCCTGCTCTTCCTTGGTGACGCTGAAATACAGCTTGACGATGACCGTGCCCTGGCGCACCAGGTCTCTCTCGAACCCGACCACACCCTTTATGAAGGTCTTGTATTCTTCCGGTGTGCAGAAGCCGAATACTGGCTCCACCATTGCCCGGTTGTACCAGCTCCGATCGAACAAGACGACCTCGCCGCCGCGCGGGAACTGCTCGACATAACGCTGGAAAAACCACTGTGTCCTTTGCGCATCGGTGGGTTTGCCGAGCGCGACGACACGATAGTGCTTCTCGTTCATGTAGCGGGAAACCCGCCTGATTGTTCCGCCTTTGCCCGAAGCATCACGGCCTTCGAACACGATGATCATGCGCCGCTTGGTTTCTTCCAGGTACTTCTGCAGCAGGATGAGCTCGGCCTGAAAAGGCTTCAGGCTGGCTTCCTGTTCGGCGCGCTCCAGGGTCCTGAGAACTTTCTTCACGCCGAGCCGCTCCATCCATTGGCGGACCGCCTCCATTTCTTCGGAGTTCTCTTCAGGCAGTTGCATGTCAATCGGCGCTTTTTGTGTCATCTGCGAAAACCTTTGATGATTTCAAGGTGGAGATGTTAACAATAAATAGGTGTCTGATCACAAAAAGGGAGTTTCCTTACCCTCGGTAAGTGCTCCTGCATTGCTCTAATACCGTCCATGGCCCAGGCCAGCTTCTCGACCAGTTTCCGGTCTCACCTTCTCCCCGGGGCATACGCTCCGAGGCGCAACGGCGCCGCAGAACCGCCTCTTCGCCTGCTGCGCTTCACATTACGTGTGCAACCGGGGGCCAGAGCAAAAAATGACCCATTCCTGCGTTCGAATAGGCTGACTCTGCTCATAGAGAGCCTGAAATGCAGGGTGCTCAATGAGGATTTTTTGACATATATCTACTCGGCGGCATGTTTTCTCGGTATCCTCACGTCTGACTGGTTTTTGGTTGGTGCGGTTAGGGCTGGCGACCTGAGAATTCAGAATGAATGAGATCAGCCAAAGCAAACTTCCCAGGCTGTAAACGGTAAATCAATCGGAGATTTCTTATGAGAATCGGTGTACCGAGGGAGATATACGCGGGCGAAAAGCGAGTCGCCACGACCCCCGACGTGGCGGCCCAGTTGATCAAACTGGGTTTCCAGGTCACGGTTGAGTCGAATGCTGGTGTGGAAGCAAATTATTCCGACGCAGCATATGAAGCGGCTGGCTGTTCCATCGTCGGCAGTGCGGATGAACTCTGGTCCGGCGCTGACATCGTTCTCAAGGTGCGCGGCCCTGAAACAGAGGAGACTCAGCGGCTGAAGTCAGGACAGACCCTGATCAGCTTCCTGTACCCGGCGCAGAATCCGGAACTGCTCCAGCAGCTGACCGAGCGCGGCGTGACGGTCATGGCCATGGACAGCATCCCCCGCATTTCGCGCGCGCAGAAAGTCGACGCGCTCAGTTCCATGGCAAACATCGCGGGCTACCGCGCCGTGGTCGAAGCAGCCCAGCACTTCGGGCGTTTCTTCACCGGTCAGATAACCGCTGCCGGCAAGGTGCCGCCCGCCAAGGTGCTGGTCATTGGCGCCGGCGTTGCCGGATTGGCCGCGATCGGCGCTGCCCAGAGCATGGGTGCCATTGTGCGGTCTTTTGACACGCGCCCAGAGGTCAAGGAACAGATTGAGAGCATGGGCGCCGAGTTCCTGATGCTGGATTTCGCGGACGAGGACGGCTCGGGCGAGGGCGGTTACGCCAAGGTTATGAGCGACGAGTTCATCAAGGCCGAAATGGAGCTGTTTGCCGAGCAGGCCAGGGACGTCGACATCATCATCACCACGGCGCTGATACCGGGCAAACCGGCGCCCCGCCTGATTACTGCCGAAATGGTCGAGT
>JAPHSB010000009.1 GCA_026193295.1 Lysobacterales bacterium | reverse complement strand
CTGGGCATGGCGATTGCCTCGGCCTTCAAAAAGGAAGACCGCAAGTGCGTTGCCGTCATTGGCGACGGCGCCATGACGGCCGGCATGGCCTACGAGGCGCTCAACCACGGCGGCGACCTGGACACCAACCTGCTGGTGGTGCTCAACGAGAACCAGATGTCGATTTCGCCCAATGTCGGCGCCATGACCAAGATGCTCGGGCGCCTGATGAGCGGCCCGACCATGACGGGCATCCGCGAACGCGGCAAGAGCCTGATGCACAAGGACTCTCGCACCTGGCGCTTCATGAGTCGCTGGGAAGAACACATAAAGGGCATGGTGATGCCCAGCACACTGTTCGAAGAGCTCGGTTTCAACTACCTGGGCCCGATCGACGGCCACGACCTGCCGACCCTGGTCCGCACCATTCGCACCGCGCGGGATATCGAGGGCCCAAACCTGCTGCACATCATCACCGAGAAAGGCAAGGGCTACGAACCAGCCGAAAAGGACCCGATCAAGTATCATGCCGTCGGCCCCTTCGACCCCAGCAAGGGTGTTCAGCCGAATACGGCCGTTTCCCGGCCCCCACCAACCTACACGGAAATTTTCGGCCAGTGGCTGTGCGACATGGCGGAACAGGAC
This sequence comes from Lysobacterales bacterium, assembly GCA_026193295.1. Taxonomy (GTDB): domain Bacteria; phylum Pseudomonadota; class Gammaproteobacteria; order Xanthomonadales; family SZUA-36; genus CALKKN01. Next base: position 1,859 of record JAPHSB010000009.1, on the reverse strand, counting down.
GACAGCCTGTTGGCCATCACGCCGGCCATGCGCGAGGGTTCCGGCATGGTCGAATTCCACGAGCGGTTCCCCGAGCGCTTCTTCGACGTGGGCATCGCGGAGCAGCATAGTGTCACGTTGGCCGCGGGCATGGCCTGCGAAAGCGTCCATCCGGTGGTGGCCATCTACAGCACTTTCCTTCAGCGAGCCTACGACCAACTGATCCACGACGTTGCGTTGCAGGACCTGCCCGTGCTTTTCGCGATCGACCGGGCGGGCCTGGTCGGACCCGACGGACCCACGCATGCGGGCAGTTTCGACCTCAGTTTCATGCGCTGCGTACCGAACATGGTCATCATGGCGCCAGCGGATGAAAATGAATGCCGACAGATGCTGTATACGGGTTTCCGGCACCCGGGCCCTGCGGCGGTGCGCTACCCGCGTGGCCGTGGGCCGGGCGCTGTCATCGAACAGCAAATGCAGACCCTGGCGATCGGCAAGTCCCGACTTTTGCGGCACGGCAAGGATGTGGCGATCCTCGCCTTCGGCAGCATGGTGGAACCCTGCAGCGGCGTGGCCCAGCGCCTCGACGCGACCCTGATCGACATGCGTTTCGTCAAACCGCTGGACCGTGACGCCATCGTCAACGCGGCGACACGCCATGGCCGGTTGGTGACTGTCGAGGAGAACGCCGTGGCGGGCGGCGCCGGGGCGGGCGTCAACGAATTGCTGGCAGCGGAAGGGTTACAGGTCCCGGTGCTCAATATTGGACTGGCGGACAGCTTCATCCAGCACGGAACGCGCGAGGAGTGCCTGCATCAGGCCGGCCTCGATGCCGAGGGAATCCAGGCACGTATCGTCCGTTTTGCGTCCAGCGGCCGCTCCCCTACCGTGCACGGACATTCAATCCGTCAAACCGGAGCCTGAGCTCCGACCCACCGATAGGTCAGGTTGATCCGCAGCCCAGCCGGGCGCGTGGTGCGCGGTAGCGAGTGCTGGAATCGCTGCTGGGATGCACCCTTCATCAACAACATGCTGCCATGCGCCAGTGACAGTGCGATCGTGCCGCCGCGCTCACCTGCAGCCCGGGTTTTTGGCCGCAGCAGGAAGCGGCGTGGCGCACCGAGACTCAACGAGGCGATCACCGGTTCCGGGCCCAGTTCCTTTTCATCGTCACTGTGCCAGCCCATGCTGTCACGCCCATCCCGATAGGCATTGGCCAGCACCGAGTCGAAGCGACTTCCACTGAATTCCTCGACACGCGCTTTCAGTCTCTGCAACAGCGGGTGCCATGGCAACGGCACAAGCGTCAAGCCACTGTAGCTGTAAACCGCAGCAGGTTCTCCATACCACGCAATCAGTCGCGGCTGCATCAGTCGACGTCCGAACAGCGTGATCTCGCGCTGGGACCAGTCCAGTTCCCGCCACAGGCGCTCGAACACCCGGTCGGCTTCGCGCTCAGGCAGAAAGTGAGGGTGGTATTCGAACAGCGCCGAATCCAGGAGTTGGTAGTCAGACTGCATCTGAAAGAATCGTCCTGACCAGTTCGGCCTAACGCAACGGCAGGCCCTGAAGCTGCCGGTCATGCCATCGGCTGAGGGAGAATACGGCGAGCACAGCTCCGATCAGGGCCAGGAACATATCGGACTGCGTGTCCCAGGCGTAACCCTGCGTGCCCAGGAACGCCTCGGCAGCCTCTTGGCTGAGCAATGCGACCCACCATTCGACCAGCTCGTAAAAAGCGCTGATCGAAAGGCAGATGCACACGACAACGAATCCAAGCCAGCCGCGCCGGCCCACCACCTGGTTGCGTACCAGGATTTCACGCGCAACGATGGCCGGGACGAATCCCTGCACAAAGTGTCCGAGCTTGTCGTAAT
>JAPHSB010000248.1 GCA_026193295.1 Lysobacterales bacterium | reverse complement strand
GGTGATGAGGTAGTAGTGCTCCGCCGCCTGGTTGGGGATCACCACGCCGTTCTGTTCGCCCAGCTGCCGCGCCCACATGCCGGCACAGTTGACCACGAACTCGGAGCGGATCTCACCCTGGTCCGTGCGGACCCCGGTCACCGCGCCGTTGCGGGTCAGAACACCCCGGACCGGCGTGTTCTGGTAGATCTTCGCGCCCTTCAGGCGCGCGCCCTTGGCCAGCGCCATGGTCACGTCGACCGGGTTGATGCGCCCATCGTGCTCCGCGTAGAAGCCCGCGCGAATGTTGGACACATCGGCAAACGGAAACAACTCCGCGACCTCCGCGGGTGAGAGCTCCTGGATGTCGTTGCCGTGGAGGCGGTTGAAGGCGGTAATCCGGCGATATTCCTCGAGACGATCGTCATCGGCCGCCAGTTCAATGAATCCGCAGGGGTTGAAGCCGGTTTGCTGGCCGGTTTCCTGCTCGAGGCGCTTGTACAACTCCATCGAGTGTTTCCGGATACCCAGCGTGGTCTCCGAGCCGGAACCGTAAGTGGTCATCAGGCCGGCCGCATGCCAGGTGGTGCCCGACGTCAGCTGGTCACGCTCCAGCAGGACGACTTCGCATCCCATCTCCGCCAGGTGGTAAGCCACCGAGCAGCCAATGATGCCGCCGCCAATGACGACGACCCGTGCATATTCCGGCAATACTGATTCAGGCATGGAGACACTCCCTGGTTCGCAATCCGCCAATTTGAGCACAGAACGAGAGCGAATTTCTTGCTTCAGATCGTCCCAATTCACTGCAGCCGGCCTCGCAACGCAGAATCCGCCGCCTCAGCGATGGCGGATCGTGAGCAAACAGCCGCCCGCCAGGAATACTTTTTGAGTCCGAAGCAGGTAAACTACGCGGCTTGAACGTTTCTCCCCAACCCGTGAAGCGAGTGATAATCCTGTGACCCGTGGCAACCCAATCCTGACACTGTGCGCCTTCAGCTGTTTCATCGGCTGTTTGATGGGCGCGTTCCCGGCGTACGCCCAGCCGCAGCAAATGGGCCCCCTGGTGGTGAGCCTGAACGGCGGCTTCGCGGCGCAGACGGAGTCCGATCTCAAGGACACGGAAGGCGCCTTTTCGGTAAACCGCTGGTTCCTGGCCGCCGGCGTGGATTACGTGTGGGATCGACGCACCTCGCTGGGCATCTCGTTCGGCGCGGGTGAGTCCACCTACGATTTCACCGGTCTCACGGCCAATGGCGGCGAGGCACCCTGGGGAACAGCCGAGGATCAGCGCCTGTCGCTCATAGGTCGCTTCGGTTTCGGCGAAACCGGATCGGTCATCATCATCCCTTCTTATCGCTACAACGGCGAAAAGGACTCGGATTCGGGTGAGGCCCGGACCTGGGGCCTGCTGGCGGGCGCCGCCTGGCGCATCAGTGAAGATCTGACCATCGGGCCCGGTATCGGCGTATTTTCCCAAATCGAAGACAGCAGCCGCGTGTTTCCGATCCTGGTCATCGACTGGAACATCACCGAGCGCTGGAGCCTGTCGACCGGCCGCGGCCTGGCCGCCTCGCAGGGCCCGGGCCTTACCCTGTCCTACCAATTCAGGCCAACCTGGTCTTTCGGCCTGGCCGGCCGCTATGAAGACGTGCGCTTCCGGCTCGACGAGACCGGCCCGGTGCCGAATGGCGTGGGGCGTGACAAGTCGTTTCCAATGGTGCTCTCGGCCGCCTGGGATCCCACGCCAAAAGTCGGCCTGTCGCTGTTCGCCGGAGCGGAGATTGCCGGCGAACTGGAGTTGCAGGATCCGGACGGCGTGACCGTCGAGAAAAGCGATTACGATGTCGCGCCCTTGCTCGGCTTCAGTTTCAATGTGAAGTTCTAGCGGCAAATAGACGCAGGGCCGCCACAATGGCGGATTGTTCGATGCTGAGGCCCCGAACCAAACAAATCCTGCTGTCAGAGGTCATATCCTATGACGGAATTGCAGAATCGAAACAGGAAGGAAGCATGAACCGGTTTTTGGTTTTGGTGTGTGCCCTGCTCTGGGCTGCCTGCGTGAGCGCCCAGGAGTATCAAGTGTACGTCAGCGATGCCGGCAACTTCAGCCAGCCTCCGTGGCAGATCCTGAAATTCGACCAGGACGGCAATAACCCCGAAGTATTCATCAGTCAAAACCTGGACTGGCCGCACGATATCCTGTTCCTGGAGGAGGCCGGCACGGTACTGGTCAGCAACTTCAACAGCGGCAAAATCGAGCGTTTCAACGCTGAAACAGGCCAGTATATTGACACCTTTGCCTCCCAAATCCCCGGACCCACCCGGATGAAGATCGGGCCGGACGGATTGCTGTATGTACTGTCCTCCAGTGCCAACGCACGGGTGATGCGCTACCGACTCGACGGCACCTTCGTCGACAATTTCACCAGCATCAGCCTGCCCCGTTGCCTGGGCCTGGACTGGGATGACGAGGGCAACCTGTACGTCTCCTCTTACGATCTCCGGATCGTCCGCCGATTCAATGCCGAGGGTGTCGATCAAGGCAATTTCGTTAACACCAATCTGAATGGCCCGACCAATATCTGGTTCGATGACAACGGCGATCTTCTGGTGCTGGACTACGATGCCGGCGTGGTGGCGCGCTTTGACAAAAACGGCGTGTACCAGGGCAATCTTATCCAGGGCCTCTCGCAGGCCGAAGGAGCGGATTTCCTGCCCGACGGCGATATCCTGCTTGGCAATGGCGGCACCAGTGCAGTCAAACGGTTCGCCCCGGAGGGCACGTTCGTTGAGGACTTCGTGACCAGCCAGTCTGGTGGCCTGATCCAACCGAACGCGGTGGTGGTCAGGGTAGACGAAGTGCAGATCAATGCGGGAATGAACGACGCCTGGTTTGAGCCGGCCACCAGCGGGCAGGGCTTTCTCGTCACGGTTTTCCCGGACCGTGAGGAGCTTTTCCTGGCCTGGTTCACCTTCGACACCGAACGGCCGCCCGAGGATGTCACCGCCATCCTGGGAGAACCCGGCCATCGCTGGCTGACCGCACAGGGTCCCTTCGACGGCAGCAAGGCCGAGCTGACGGTTTACCTGACCGAGGGCGGCGTGTTCGATTCTGCGGAACCACCGGCTGTTACCGACCAGGAAGGTTACGGGACCATGACGGTCGAGTTCCTGACCTGCAACGAAGCACGCATCTCTTACGATATTCCGTCGCTGGCGCTTGCGGGCGAGATTCTCGCTCAGCGGATCGTGGAAGATAACGTGGCGCTCTGCGAAGCGTTGCGTTAGCAACTCCGCGCCGCGCTTTGCGATCTCCGTGCCCGGTCTGAAGTCGGAACAGACGGTCTGCCGTTCTCGGCGGAGGTGTTGGCTTTCTGGAGTTTTCGTAATCGAAAACTCTCTTAAACTATGTGCCCAAAAGGCATATGATCAAAACAGTCAGGACTATTTGGAGGCAAAACCATGAAACGGATGATACAACTGCTTGCAGCAGCCTTGCTGCTGTCAACAGCGACCGCTGCATTAGCCCAAAAGAGCGGGCAATCCATGCAAATTCAGTACGGCATCGTGGTTGCTTCCAGCTATGTGCAGGAGCAGTCCGATGCAGGAAAAGCGGCCCTGGTTGGCGGCGCGCTGGGCTATGGCTTGACCCGAAACAAGTCGAGGTCCACCAAGGCTGTCGCCAGTGTCGCGGGCGCTGCGGTGGCCGGTGGGGCCAAGAGCAAATCGGAAGGCAGCCGCGAAGCCCGGCAGTACGAGGTGCAGACCGGTTCCGGCACAGTCGTTATCATCTCGGACCAAACCGAGATCCAGGTGAACGACTGCGTCGTCGTAGAGAACCCCGGCAATACGAACGCCAATATCCGTCGTGTCGATCCGACCTTTTGTGATCCGGCCTCAGCCGAAGTAGTGGCCGAACTGCAGGACGAGATCATGGAAGAAGCAGAGGAATGCGCCGCGGCCAAGCGCGAACTGGCCGCAGCCGAGACGGATGCGGCCTTCGATCGCGCATTACGAAAAGTCGAGATCCTCTGCAATATGTGAACAGCACGTGGGAAGTTGCGCCGAGGTTGGGGGGTAGCTCCGAGCACTTCGATGAAAAAAAGGCCCCGCTGATGCGGGGCCTTTTTGTGACTGGAGGAGAGAGGGATTGATCGAAACCATCCTGGTTTCGACCCTGCGGGCGCACTCACTCCGTTCGGACGTCCCGATCGGCGGTCCTGCCGATCGGTCGAACCCTTCAACAGCCTACGGCTGTAAGGGCTCTCACCAAACCCCGCTCTGGCAGATAGCCAAACGCCCGCACGTGGCGGGCGTTTCACTATCTGGCGGAGAGAGAGGGATTGTCCGAAACCATCCCTGGTTTCGGCCCGGGGGGCGCCTGCGGCGACCAAATTCGCTCCCGGCGAATTTGTCGAACCCAGCAGCCCTTTGGGCTGCCAGGGTTCTCAACCATCTCGCTTCAGCCAGGCAAAAAATATGCCCCACTGCGGGGGCATATTTGTTGCGTGGCGGAGAGAGAGGGATTCGAACCCTCGATGGGCTATTAACCCATACGCCCTTAGCAGGGGCGCGCCTTCAGCCACTCGGCCATCTCTCCGGAACTGGGCATTTTATACTTTTGGGAAAGGATCGTGAACCTTGAAATGGCGATCAAGGGCGTCCACCATCACTCGGGCGCGAGCAAGGCTCGCTTCTACGTGTCGTCTCCAGAACGATGAAATGACTGACCTTCTTTAGCCGGCTTGCCTACGCCGTCGGCCCGTTCCTTGAGAATTCTCTGGTAAATCTCTTCTCGGTGAACCTGGACATCATGCGGCGCTTCGATGCCGATTCGAATCTGATTCCCTTTGACCCCCAAAACGGTGACTATAACGTTATCACCGATGACAAGTTTTTCTCCAATTCTTCTTGTCAGAATAAGCATAACAACCTTCCTTTGGTTTCGGACACTTCATGTATCCGCGCTTCTAATAGTCTTCTACGCTTATGCCAAAACCATCTGCGAGACGTTTAAATGACAATCGGCAACCCCTTTCCGGGCGGTTGCCATTGCGCCTTTCCCTTCCTCCCAGCTTACTCGGGTCAGCTGTTTTCAGCCACCCAGTTCTGCACTGAACTCAGCGCCCCATCCAGGTTTTCCGGCTGGGAGCCGCCGGCTTGGGCAAAATCCGGGCGTCCTCCGCCCTTGCCGCCGACTTGTTGTGCGACGAAGTTTACCAGATTGCCGGCCTGAATCCGAGCAAGCAAATTGTCACTGATTCCGGCAGCCAGGCGGACCTTGCCGTCGCCGGCCCCGCCGATGACCACCACCGCGCTGCCGAGCCGGTTCTTCAGACGATCAACGGTATCGCGCAGGGCCTTGGCCTCGACGTCGTCGAGGCGAGCCGCCAGCACCTTGATGCCATCGACGTCGGTGGCCTGATCCAGTAGCTCGTCACCGCTGGCGGCAGCGACCTTCGACTTGAGATCGGCCAGCTCCTTTTCCAGGGACTTGCTGCGTTCCAGGATCTGGACCAGGCGGTCACCCAGCGCATCGGGGGCGACCTTCAAGGTCTGCGCCAGCTCTTTCAACCGCTCATCGATTGCCTGGATTCGATCCACGGCGGCTTCCCCGGCAACCGCCACGATGCGCCGGATGCCGGCCGCGATGGCCGACTCCTCGACGATCTTGAACTGGCCGATGTCGCCAACCCGGTCGACGTGGGTGCCGCCGCAGAGTTCGATCGAAAAGTCGCCGAACCGCAGCACGCGAACCCGATCGCCGTATTTCTCGCCGAACAGTGCCGTGGCGCCGGTCTGCAGCGCATCGTCGAAGGCCATGACCTGTACGTCGGAGGCCGGATTGACGCGGATTTCGCGGTTGACGATGCGCTCGACCTCGGCCAGCTCGTCAGCCGTCACCGCGCGTGGGTGGGTGAAATCGAAGCGCAGGTGGTCGGGGGCAACCAGCGAACCGCGTTGCTCGACGTGGTCGCCCAGCACCTGTTTCAGGGCGGCGTGCATCAGGTGCGTGGCCGAATGGTGCAGCACGATGGACTGCCGGCGCGGCGCATCGACCCGCGCGCTTACCGTATCGCCCTTGCTCAGCGTGCCGCTGGTGAGTGCACCCAGGTGACCATAAAAGACACCCGCCAGCTTAATGGTGTCCTGGACTTCGAAGTCCGCCTCGCCACCCTGGATGGTCCCGGTGTCACCCACCTGGCCACCGGATTCCGCGTAAAACGGTGTCCGGTCGAGCAGCACGATGGCTTCGTCGCCGGCCTCGATGCGCTCCACCGTTTCGCCGTCAACCAGGATGGCGGCCACGCGGGCAGCGTCCACCTTCAGCTGTTCATAGCCGAGGAACTGCGTCGGCACCAGATCCTTGATCGCCTGCGACGATATCTGGGCCTGCTGGCCGAATTTACCGGACGCCCTGCCCCGCTCCTGCTGCTTCGCCAGCGCCTCGGCGAATCCGTCCAGGTCAACGCCGAGGTCGTTCTCGCGGGCGATGTCCTGGGTCAGGTCCAGCGGGAAACCGTAGGTGTCATAGAGCAGGAAGGCCGTCTCGCCATCGATTTGGCCAGAGCGGTCCTCTTGCGCACTGGCCATTACATCCTTGAGGATGCCCATGCCGGTGTCGAGGGTGCGGGCGAAGCGCTCTTCTTCCTCGCGCAGCGTTTCGGCGATCCGCTCGGCCTTGTTACCCAGTTCCGGGTACGCCTCGCCCATTTGCTCCGCCAGCGGGCCGACCATGCGGTAAAAGAAAGGCTGCTTGACCCCCAGCTTGTACCCGTGCCGGATGGCGCGCCGGATGATGCGTCGCAGCACGTAGCCGCGGCCGTCCCGCGCGGGCACCACGCCGTCGGCAATCAGGAAGGCGCAGGCGCGGATATGATCCGCGATGACGTTCAGCGAGGCGTTTTCCTCGTCCTTGCAGCCGGTCAGTTCTGCGGCGGCCGCGGTCAGGGCCCGGAACAGGTCGATGCGGTAATTGCTGTGTTCGTGCTGCAACACGGCGGCAAGCCGCTCCAGGCCCATGCCGGTATCCACGCAGGGCGCCGGCAGGGGTTTCATGCTGCCGTCGGCGGCGCGGTCGAACTGCATGAACACCAGGTTCCAGATCTCGATGTAGC